>CAMFJO010000104.1 GCA_945956945.1 uncultured Legionellales bacterium
TGTGTATAAGAGACAGCATTAATATAGAGATAGGCGCCAAAATAAAAATTAATAAAAGGTTATCGCGCACATGCCACAATAAGAACCAATCCACCGATTGAATGGATTCCCTTGTTAGCCAAGGCCAATTATGTGGTGCATTGGCAAAAGGGCCCAAAAATAAATGCCACTCTTTAACAGGTTCTGCGAAATGTTTAAGGATAAAATAAATAATAAAATAAATCCCCACAAATAAGCCTATCAGTATGGGCAGCACCGCGGAAGAATTTTTATAACGCCTGTTACAATACTGCATACTAATGCCAAATAATATTGCTGGGATCCAATTAATCATATATTGGAATTGCAATATCGTGGATAAGTTCTCGTAGGTCAAGGGTTGCCCCAAGATACTGGGCCAAGCACCTAAAAACAATAACCCTCCCAAGCCCGCCAAAAATCCGGCAAGAACAGGATAAGGCACGAAGCGCACCATATTACCGAGCTTAAAACAACCGAGTAACAACATAAATAAACCGCCACTCACACTGATAAAAGCCATCACCATGACGACAGTCGCAAAATAAGTTTCATCTACTATGGGACGAATAGTATAGAAGCTTACTGCAATCAAAGCGGTGATGAGCGCTGGCAGATTTTGCGGATAAAGGCTGGCGTTGGGAAAAGAACTCACCATCGCATAGATAAGCGTGCTCAGGATGGCGCTGGCTAAGAAAATGACTATCATTTGTGGTAAATAGGCTGTCAACACGGAACCACAAATAAGCATAGATAAAGAAACCGTCATTAATACCATGATTAAAGTGGACATTAACGCTGCAACGAGATCCTTGAGAAAATTATGACGGTTAAACCATTGTCCTTGGTACCACATTATATCCAGTATCCTTGTCTAGAAATTGCGAAATAACCTGCCCCCGCTGGGCCGTCATCAACGATGACCGCCCAGCGAGGAAAAGGCTTATATGGAAACTTTATAATATCATAACTTCCCATCCTCCGGTGCATTAGAGTGTGTTGACATTGGGGCCGCTTTTACTCATTTTGCAGCCGGTTAACCCATTGTCACTAAACCCTAGTATATAAGCGCCGCTTTTTTCAGGGAAAATTTGCCCGAAAAACCCTTATCTGGATCTGACAATATTCGTAGATAGGTGAATAGCGATAATTAATGCTAGAATTAAGATATTACTGGCATAAGGAAATTATTATGAATAAAGAAAGAGAACGCACCGTGGTTATGTCTGAAATCATGGTGCCGCAAATGGCCAATTTTTTAGGTAATGTACACGGCGGCTGGTTATTAGGCTTTCTAGATCGGGTTGCCTATGTCTGCGGGGCACGTTATTGCGGCCTTACTTTAGTGACTTTATCGGTCGATCAGGTCTTTTTTAAAGAGCCTATTTACGTGGGTGAATTACTAACCTGCTATGCCTGTGTTAATTATGTCGGCAAAACCTCCATGGAAATTGGCATACGCGTCACCACTGAAAATCTAAAAACTGGACACATTCGCCATACCAACACTTGTTATATCACGATGGTTGCCATAGATAAGGAACAACATCCCGTCCCTATTCCACCTCTGGTCTTGCATAATGAAGATGAAAAAAGACGTTTTAACGAAGCCTTAGAACGCCGACAGATGCGTTTAAAATTGTATAAAAATAAAGACCCTTCCTAGGGCATGTTGACATTGAGTTAATGGGCTGCAGAATGAGTAAAAGCGGCCCATTGACCCAATGTCAACAAGCCCAGCCCTTCCCCCTTAAAGTTGCAAAAACCGTTCAAAACAGTTACACTATTGGTTAAGTATTGTACAATTTGTGGCCTATATTTTAATTTTGTCTTATAAATCAGCCACTTGAGGTAAAGTATTATGTCATTACATCATAAGGCGACGGAACATGAGAAGCTATATCAGCCTCCTAATTATTTGAATTATAAAAATTCTATATCCAAAAGCAAGATATCTGCGCCTAAACTGCATGCTGTAGGCAAACACAAAAAGCACTCCTTATTTCACCGTTTAAAACACCACGCTAAAATCAGTTTTACCTTGAGCATGAGTGCGCTAGGTTTATTAGCATTAATGCCACCGGTACAAGGCAATGCCTCTATTCCCTTTAAGAACATCAAGAAAAAGATCGTCCAAAGTGACGATAGCTCTGATGATATATGGAAAGAGATCGCCGACGATTTTACTTTATCCGGTTACACCGATAACCCAGCCGTGCAACAGCAAATTCGCTGGTACCAACAACATCCTAAATCCCTGACGGAAGTGACGGAACAAGCTGCGCCTTATCTTTATTATGTCCATCAACAGGTCAAAGAAAAAGGCTTACCCGGTGAATTGGTGTTATTGCCTATTATAGAAAGTACTTATAACCCCTTCGCCTCGTCTAGCGTGGGGGCCGCTGGTTTATGGCAATTGATGCCCAAAACGGGCTCTACGCTCGGTTTAAAACAAAACTCCGGCTTTGACGGGCGACGCGATGTGATGAGCTCTACTCAAGCAGCATTGGGTTATTTAAATTATTTAGACAATATGTTTGATCATAACTGGTTACTAGCCTTGGCTGCTTATAATGCAGGTCCCGGTACCGTATTAAACGCAGATAAAAGCAATAAAGGCGATCACAGCGATACCCAATTTTGGTCTTTGCATTTACCCCAACAAACCAAGCAATATGTTCCTCGTTTGTTGGCCATCGCCGCTATTATTCGCGATCCGGCAAAATATGGGATTAATTTACCCTCCTTACCCAATAAACCTTATTTTGCCAAGGTGGATGTTAATACACCGATTGCTTTAGCTAAAGTCGCTAAACTATCTGATATGTCGGTAGATGAAGTGCATAACTTAAACCCCGGGATCAAACAAACCACTCAAGCGACACCCAATGCGCCCACACACGTATTAATTCCGATAGAAAAGGTACAAACCTTTAAAGAAAATATGGATGCACAAGGTAAAACCGTGAAAGTGCAAATGCCTGCCCCTATGGAAACAGATGCTGCCGCTACTACAGCCGATCCTAATCCGACTAAAACCGATGCCACGCCAGTAAATGCAGCACCAAGCTCAGCAAATGATACGACGCCTGCCGCCCCAGCAAGCACCACCGCTAAAGCAAGCGATAACAGCGTGGTGACGTATAAAGTAGAAAAGGGCGACACTTTGAGCAAAGTGGCAGCACACAATCATGTAAAATTAGAAGACTTAATTAAATGGAATCATTTAACGGCTAAAAGCACCTTGCATAAAGGTCAATTGTTAAAATTAAGTTCGTCTGAAACTACGGTAACGCAAACAACGACCACCGCTGCTGCTCAAGATGTCACTCCGGTTAAAGCAGCCAGCACTTATAGTGTTAAAGCGGGAGACACCTTGGGCTCTATCGCCAAAAAACAAGGCGTCTCGGTGAGTAGTTTACGTCAGGCAAACCATTTAAAAAGCGATCACTTAAAGATAGGCCAAGTGTTAACGATGCCAAAGACCGCTTAACCTCAGCGTGATGCAGCGTTACTCTATCTTATGGTGAGTGCTGTATATTGAGTAATGTATTCTCTTCTTCCATGGCCCCTACAGCAGGAGCTCCGTTTTGTGCCGGCGAATTAGAAGTACACTTTTCATAGGTGGAAGGGATAATGAATAGGCCAAAGGCACACAACGCAGTAGTAAGCCAGCTGGCTGCCCCGCCGGCCATAACACTATAACAAAAAACAGATTGACTATAACCACTACCCTGTGCTGCCAGAGCTTTTGCAGTTAGTCCGGCAGAAGCAAAGAATGTGGCTGTTGAAGCGCCTACCGTCACTGCAACTTTCTTCTTGTCTGTTTCTAATGATGGGGTTACCGATTCACCTACCATAGCTATAGGCTGCTCGAAGGATACGGATTCCTCTACCATAGCTATAGGCTCATACTGAATATCTTTATACTTCTGACCTTCAGGGGAATTTTTAAATGCCTCGATAGCCTCACTTATGAGATTTTTTAATGCCACATTAGTTGCCATAGCAGAAACATTTTTTCCTTTAGGTAAAGGTTTTCGAGTCACTGGGCACAGTGGGTTCGATTCACGCAATAAAGTTGTAGCAAGCGCATGACGATCATAACTTATACCGGTTTCTTCTAGTGAGACAGGATCCCGCATCGGCTCTTTTGATATAGGACAAGTAAATTGCTGGTTATAATGAGAACTCTCTATGAATGCGGTGGTAAAATTATTTTCAGTCGTGGACTCTTCATCAAGTTCGGCTTCATCTAACTTCATTAAGAATTTCTGTTGTGCTAAACGCATTTTTTCTAATTGCCGTGCTTTGCTTGCTGCCATATCTTCGGCCGAATTATTATTAGAGTTAATTAACTCTTGTTGCTTTTCTTCTACTTTAGCTTGCAAATCTTCTGCATCACTTGAATTAAGCGCCATATTTTTACCTTTATTGTTAACTTGAATTCAGTGATTTTAGGTTACTCACTCCTTAGAGTCAAGGTGGCTTCTGTTATGCTCAACAAGATGCCCTTGCTGCATCACGACAATGTCATCGGCGATAAAACGGATTGCTTCCCAATCGTGGCTTATAAATAAATAAGCTAGTTTCCATTCATTCTGCAATGTTTTTAACAATTTTAAAATTTGTGCTTTGACCAAACTGTCCAAAGCACTAGTCGCTTCATCCAACACCCACACTTGCGACGGTGCCATTAAAGCCCGCGCAATACAAATGCGTTGGCGTTGTCCGCCGGAAAATTCATGTGGATAACGTGTGAGTATATCGCTTTCTAAGCCCACGCTGTGAATCACGGTTTGCAGACGATCGGCATAAGACTCTCTTATTT
>CAMFJO010000105.1 GCA_945956945.1 uncultured Legionellales bacterium
AGATTGCACTGTTTCAGGGCAGACCGATATTTTATCGTTTGTATGCAGTTGAGCTAAGTTTTGATACAGCGCAAGATAATCTATTTTTTTATCGACAATATAGGTTATCGCTTGTTTTGCTTGAGTCTTTTCTTCATCACTTAGAAATTCACCGGCAATCATCTTTTGATAACAGGCAAAAATAGCGGCCAGATGTCGGTATTCTTCTGAAATAGCGCTTACCTGAGCCTTCTTTAGAATGTCTATTTTAAATGCTATCAAGGTATTTTGTACAAAACGCTCTATGACCGCATTGATACTCTCGCTGTTAAATTTTTTTATCTCGAGTCCTAATCTCTCCTGCGCTAATTCAAACTGACGATTGTGGCTCATCTCATAAACGCGGCATAAACGTCCTCGTGACCCCGAGCCACAAGAAGCCTGATCTTCTGATTGTAAAGCGGCTACCTTAGTGTCCATGCTATGGATGCGGCGAATATCCGCTAATTGCGCTACTAATAGCTCCAGGCAACCCGCTTTTTTGGCTATTTCGTAGCAATGCGCTACCATGCTCTCAAAGTCCATGCCAGAATCATTGAAATAAGGATTAAATGAGTTTCCTGACAGTGCGGTTTTTTTAAGAAGTCTCAATGCCGTATAATAACGGGCTATGGTCATTTGTTGTTCCGTCATTTCCTCGAGACATTCTTCTACATTTATTTCTTCTACTTTTCCATTGATGTTGACTGTTTTGGTGTAGCGATACTCGGGAATAAACTGTTTATGGTTAACACGTCCTTCCTTTTCTTGCAGCAAACGCAATTTTTCTTCAATGTATTTTATCAATTCGGCATAAGAAGCCCTTACATTAATTTCGGGGAATGCATCTTTCGCGGCCTTATACACAGGGGCCGCTTGCTCTGGACTCATCATAGAACTTTCATGAACACGGAGATCGCTCTCAACGGTCATATCTCGGTTCTTGGTCAAGAACCAAGCATGGTGATAATCATGACAACAATGCGAAATCAAAAAATCAAATTCTAAACTATTGGCTAAAAGTCTCTGTTGATGGCCATACAAAAGCCCTATCATTGGCTCGGAAACCGGTTTAGAGTTATATTGCCCTTCTTTTAAAATGGCTTTAACAAAATCTTGCCATTTTTTGCCTTGTATTGTTTCATCTCGCGGGTCTGGATTATAGCGGTGTAAGATCTTTCTCATCAAAATCACATCGCCACTCAGAACGGCTAGTCTCGCCAATTCCAGAATATTTTCGTCGCTAAGTGAGTTGATTTTCATAGCCCATTCTGTCAAGGCACTGATAATATCGGGATCAGCAATATCATATCGTTTTACAAACTCGAAGGTAGTCCTCATAGATTGGTTTGAAACACTGGGATCGCTCAATTTTATCTTGAGTTCTTCAATCAGCAGATTGTTGAAGACCCTATTACGCGCATCCCATTTGTATGCTTGTGACGCTCCGGATATCAACTTAAATATATTTTCGCTAAAAAACTGTTCTTCTTCCTCTCGGGTTAGGAGAATACTTGCTGTTGGGTAACGCTCTTTATGAAGGAAATAATCAATTATCAATGGTAGCTTTTCAGTAGCATACCCTCTACATTCTGCAAATAGCGCATGTATGGGTTGATTCATATTCAGTTCAGGATAAGCTTGCGAAACAGCCAATAAAGCTTGTAACTCTGTCGTAGAACTGTTTCTCTGTAAAACGACAAAATGCGCCAAATTAGGGAATTGCCGCAAAACCTGTTGCACAGAGTGAATATAAGCACCATCTTCTAGATCCGCATTTCTCAAGTATTCCGCCCAGAAATTAGGATTAATCTGATCGATCATGCGAAAACCGTCATCAGTGCTGGCAATCCATCTAAATAACCCGATTGCGTTTCCCTTGTTTAACGGGACATTTTGTATTATATAAAATAGCCATTTCGAGCGGAAAGGACTGTCTTTTGCACAATCTGGATCGGATAATAATAACTCTAAAAAGCGTTTTTTTATAGCAACTGAAATAAACCCGGATTTTGAGATAACCCCTATCGGATCTTCTGTTAGTATCGTCGCAAGAATAACTTGTCTTGTTCTCTCATGATGTTCTAGATCGAGGGATAGAGAGATGAGTGTTTTATAATCTTGATTTTGGCGCAACAGGTGAATGTCATTATAATCCCCTGATAAAACTGACAAACGCAATTTCGTGCCCTGATCTAATAAGGGTATAAATCTGGATAAATATTGCTGCAGCAGTGACATTGAATCCTCATCGCGAGAAGTCGCTTCAAACAAGAGAACTTCTTTGACAAAATCAATAAATGCCTTATAAATGCTTGTTCCAAGGCTACTCATAAAATCTACCTGACTAACCTTTTGTACAACATGGCTCGCTAATAAAGCTTGCAATAGGCGATCGACATTTGCTCGTACGGCTGGCAAATGAGCGTTTTTTTTACGTAGAGCGCATAGTTTATTAAATAAGCGTATGCAAGCGAAAAAAGATACCAAATTGCTATCTAATAAGCGGCTTAACCTTGCAGAAAACTCTTGCGGCGATACTCTGGAGGTCTTAGAATGGCAATACAGCTCTTGAGGATTGTATTCTATGGCATAGTATTCACCCTCGATACGGATAGAAAGACAGTTCTCCAAATAACCTAAAAATTCATTATCATCTTTGACAGGATTAAGATTCAATACGGTTTGACCATAATAAGACATATAAACCTCGCTCAGCAATTTTATTATAAAGAAACAACATTATACTCAATATTTTAAGGAAATATAAGCTCATACGAACGCATTAATTTTCTATTTCTTTCTTATTTTTAGGGTGATGATACGGGATCCCTCTACAGCCTCTACCGTCCCTGAAAATTCTTTAAAATCAAAAGCCTCGCCTGCTTGTGGTACATCCCCCAGGCGGTAAAAAATCAATCCTGCCAAAGTCTGGATATCTTCTTCGCCTGTATCAATCGCACACCCTAAGACCTGTTCTAAAGCATATAAAGAACAGCTTCCTTTTACCAGCAAACTGCCATCGGCTTCTTTTGTCCAATCTACTTCAGTCAAATGAAATTCATCGCGAATACGGCCAATTAACACTTGTAATAAATTATCCAGCGTAATAAAGCCATTCAGGGTTTTGTACTCACCGTATACCAGCGCAAAATGGGGTTTTCCTTCTCTGAATTTACGCAACAAATCCAGGGCTAATTCGCTGTGTGTTACTTTTAAAATAGGCCGTATAAAAGGCTCTAGAGTCGTAATTTCTTCACGCCGATACAATGCGGGTAAAATGTCTTTCACATGAATAATACCAATGACGCTTTGTGTTGCAGAATCATAAACCGGATAGCGGCTATAACGGTATTGCATCAACACGGCCATTATCTCAGAAATGGGTTGTTTCAGATCGAGCATCACCATTTCGGCACGGGGGCGCATCACTTCAGTGACGTGTAAATCCGCGAAATCCAAAGTATGCGCCATAATATTCGCTTCTTCCTGCGTTAAATCGCCATGCAAATGACTTGCATTCAACAACATTTTCAATTCTTCTGTAGAGTAAGAATGCTCGCCTTTATGCGTATGACTTAATCCCAATAGCTTTAAAAAAAAATTAGAACAACCATTGAGTAGCCAAATGGCGGGGTACATCAGCCAATAAAAACCATATAAAGGTACCGCTGTCCACACCGAGATTTTTTCCGATTGGCGTATCGCCAAAGATTTGGGCATCAACTCACCGATAACGATGTGCAGAAAGGAGATTAATATAAAAGCCATCAAGAAAGACAAAGCCGTGATTAACTCGCTAGACACAATGCCTAAATAAGAAAATACCGGTGCAAAAAGATGGGCAAAAGCAGGCTCACCAATCCAACCTAAACCCAGAGAAGCGAGCGTTATGCCCAATTGGCAGGCTGATAAATAAGCATCCAAATGTTGATGGACAAAATAAAGAATGCGCCCCCGCAAGCCATAATCTTCTTTGATGGCCGCCACGCGTGTGCTTCGCAACCTTACCATGGCAAATTCTGCCGCCACAAAAAAGGCATTGCACAGTAATAATACAATTGCCAGAAAGATCCACAATACGTTAATCACCTTGTACCCTCAAATTTATTGATGTCCTAAGACTAAAACAAACAACACGTAAACTCAACTGTACGAAGTATGGAGCCTATTTTGTTTTGCTTGCTCATTCTCTAAAACACCGCATAAAACAGATTGAAGCGCCGGCACTTCTTCAACCATCCCTGCCAAAATACCTTGCAGCTCAGCATCTTGTAAGGCTTCACGCTCCTCAGCAGTTAGACAGCTCAGCAATGCCGCATCTTCTCGAAAACCCGCATTTCTATTTACCATATCGAGTTCAGGCTCACTCAAAACAATGCGTGGTATCCCCACCCATAACTTCAAATAGACCATTATTTTCAAAGCCGCTGCTTTGATTAAGGTTGTTTCAGCCATCTTAGTTTCGCTAGAGGCAATAGGAACCTGTGCTGACCAACCCAGGAAAGTGATTCTCGTCGTACGAGTAACATCGCTAATGTCCAGTTCTGTTAAAAAACGCTCTAACAATCGAATAGATTCTAAATTTAGAAAAGCTTCACGGCATTGATCCATTGCGCCGTTGAGCAATGCCCTTATAGTGTGTGTTTTAGCATCGTTGCCGTAAAATGGCTTTAGGATCTCCTTAAGCTGATTAAGTCGTTGCAATTTTTCTAAAGCTGTAACATTCGAATGAACTATTTGAGTCAATAACACTTCGCTCAGCTCCGGGATTATAGCAAT
>CAMFJO010000106.1 GCA_945956945.1 uncultured Legionellales bacterium
TAATGACAGTACCCATTACGTATTATTTTTATTCGTGTAAAGTGGGGCACAATGGTGTTTCATGAATAATGAAAGTTTTAGCAGCCTTAAGCTAGAACTACTAACAATCTTCAATGATTTTCACTGCGTGTTCTGTTGAACCAGACAATTCAGTGTTTTGAGCATAGGATAAAGCCGCATTTTGCCACTGCTGCCTTAAATTCGTATCCTGAATCGCTTTTAATAATAGGGTATTAAAATAACCTTGATCGAAAGGTGAGGGGATAACTTCGCCACTTCCTGCAGTGCTAATATAGTGAGCATAGCCGCAAACATCAGTCGTTAATACTGGCAAACCGGCAACCATTGCTTCTAAGAGTATGATTCCGGCCGCTTCCTGATAGGCTGGATGTAATAACAAATCGGCCGCGACTAAAAAACGTGGGATATCGTGCCTGCCAGGCAATATATGAACTCTATCTGCAATCTTTAAGCGCTCACCCAAACGCACAAAAGCTTTTGCTTTATCCTGGCCTATGGCGATTAAATGACAGCGTTGCCGCAAAGCTGTTGGTAGTGCTGCAAGGGCAAAGAGCGCACGATCTAAACCCTTGGTTTTAAAACCTGAACCGACCATCAATAACAAAATATCATCGTTTTTAATGGAAAACTCTACTCTTAATGCATCGCGAATGCTTGTAGCATTATCAGGGCGGACTCGATCACGCGCAATGCCGGGCGGTAAAATAGTAAGGCGTGTGTCCGGAGTGTGATAATATCGCTGAAAATCATTTTTTTGAGAGGCGTTTAATAATAATATTTTCGTCTTGGCTGCGGCATTAAAAACGGCATTTTCATCCTGGTAAAATTGTTTAAACCGGGCATTAAAGCGCCGATACCACGCGAGCGGGTGTTTTATTTGGGCTATGTAACAAGGATCTGCGGCATAATAAACATCTAAGCCTGGTATTTTATTAAAGCCGATAACCTTATCGACAGGATCTTTTTTAAGATCGCGTTGTACCCAGCGTTGAAAGCGCCTGTATAAGGTATGGTTTTGCAGCGCATGAATAGGCACTATACGTAAATCTATGAAAGGAGGAACCTCTCCCTGCCAGCTTAAGGCATACACACGGATGCGGTGATGGTGTTCATGGCAAAGCGTGGCAATATTGAGGAAATCGCGCTGTAAGCCCCCAAAAGGGAAGTATTTATAGAGGCAAAAAGCAAGTTTCATCGTAACTACACGCCCCCTTTTCAAAAAAAGCCCATATTGGGCGCATCTTGCGTGCAAAATTCCCGTGAAAAATGCTCATTTACGCGGTGTAAACTCCGCTTTTTCCCAGCAATTTTGCACGCAACCTGCATCCCAATCTGTGCTTTACCGTACTCGTAGATGGGTGAGTAGTTAGGTTTCATCGTCGTTATCTACCCCGTGAAAGGAATGCGTTTAATGCTCATTGCTATACCCCTAACACCATTATTTTTTGTCTTCCTTTTCCCTATAAAAAACGCAGATTTGTCCTATTTGCTGCACAATAATGGCCGATAAGGATTTTACAATTTCTTGGGCCCAGGCATCGCGTACTTCACGATCGGCCCCTGCCAATTTGACCTTAATCAACTCGTGTGCCTCTAAAGCAATGTTAATTTCTTCTAATACTGCTTCGGTTAAACCATGTTGGCCTAACCAGACCACGGGTTTTAAAGCATGTGCTTGCTGGCGTAGCTTGTGTATTTGTTGGGCAGATAGTATCATAGAGATCTCAATTGTAATAAATAATGCCATTATACACGGATATGCCGCGATGAAAAAGAGTACAAAAGTCATTAAAAGCCCTTTGAATGGGGTTAAATTGCTGTTAGCCATTGGTTTGTTCTTAGGTCTTTGTTTAGTCGTGATTTTAAGCCATACTCTCTATAGCCAAACAGTGCAAAGTCTTTTGTTGATGGCTTATGCGGTGGTATGGGCTTTGGGCTGTATGGGGCGGGTACGGTATTTACAATATAAGAAGGTAAGGCGAGATGGCTAAATCAAAAAGTAGCAGTCGATGGTTAAGAGAGCATTTTAACGATCCCTATGTTAAAAAGGCTCAGCAACAGGGTTATAGAGCGCGCTCAGCCTTTAAATTGGAAGAGCTGTTAAACAAGACTCCCTTGATTCGCCCGGGGATGTGGGTGGTTGATTTGGGCGCAGCGCCTGGGGGTTGGAGTCAGGTAGCGGCGCGTTTTTGCGGGGTACGGGGCCGCGTTTTTGCCCTGGATATTTTAGGGATGGATGCGATCGCCGATGTCGATACTTTGAAAGGTGATTTCACGCAACCTGAGATTTACGATCAATTCTGCCAGATGATTCAGGATCGTGCTGGGGAGGAGGGCCGTGAGGGTGAGCGCTTAATCGATGGTGTTTTAAGCGATATGGCACCGAATATGAGTGGTACTCTGGCGGTGGATCAGGCGCGTGCCATGTATTTGTCGGAATTATCGTTTCAATTTGCGAGCGAAACTTTGAAAAAAGGTGGTTTTTGGATCTGCAAGGTCTTTCAGGGCGAGGGCAGTGATGCTTTATTGCGTGAAGCGCGTTCGGTATTTACTAAGGTTAATGTGCGTAAACCCGATGCCTCGCGCGCACGTTCCAGAGAAGTGTATTGGGTGGCGGAAGGGTTTAAAGGTTAAGGCAAGCGTTTTTGATTATAAAATGCCCACCCCCGATCTTTGCGCTTTTGTCATTTTTGGCGTAAACTAACACGATCTCTAAGAACAGGTATATAGCAGCCGCTGGCACAAAGGAGCGCTAAATTGAACGACATGCTCAAGAATCTAATTATATGGTCTATTATCGTCATCATATTGGCGTCTATTTTCAGTAATTTTGGCCCTAAACGCGAACCAACGACACAAGTTTCATTTAGCCAATTTTTGGATAGGGCTGATAAAAATGACATTAGCTCGGTGGTGTTTACCGAAGGCCAGATCATGGGCGTGACCAAATCCAACCAGCAGATTTATACGATTATTCCTTCTGGGCCGCAAGAATTAGTGCGTGATTTATTGCGTAAAGGCATCGACGTTAAGGGCAAATTGCCTGAAAGTCAGCCGCTGTTGATGCGCATCCTCATTAACTGGTTCCCTTTATTGTTGTTTATTGGTATTTGGCTATTCTTCTTAAGGCAAATGCAAGGCGGCGGTGCTGGCCGTGGCGCGATGTCTTTTGGCCGTAGCCGGGCGCGCTTATTATCCGAAGATCAAGTAAAAGTTACTTTTGCCGATGTGGCGGGGGCGGATGAAGCTAAAGGAGAAGTGTCTGAATTGGTCGATTTCTTGCGCGATCCGGGTAAGTTTCAACGTTTAGGCGGCCGTATTCCTCGTGGGGTGTTGATGGTAGGTCCTCCGGGTACGGGTAAAACCTTATTAGCCCGAGCAGTAGCGGGTGAGGCTAAAGTGCCCTTTTTTACCATTTCCGGCTCTGATTTTGTGGAAATGTTTGTGGGGGTGGGCGCGTCTCGCGTGCGTGATATGTTCGAGCAAGCAAAGAAAAGCGCACCTTGTATTATTTTCATCGATGAAATCGATGCCGTCGGACGGCATCGCGGTGCGGGTTTAGGTGGTGGCCATGATGAACGTGAGCAAACCTTAAATCAGCTGTTGGTGGAGATGGATGGTTTTGAAGGCAATGAAGGTGTTATCGTCATTGCAGCTACCAACAGACCTGATGTATTGGATCCTGCTTTATTGCGTCCGGGACGTTTTGATAGACAAGTGGTGGTGCCATTGCCGGATGTCAGAGGTAGAGAGCAAATCTTGTTAGTGCATTTGCGTAAGGTTCCTTTGGCGGAGGATGTGAAGCCAGGCGTGATTGCACGAGGCACACCGGGATTTTCTGGTGCCGATCTGGCGAATCTAGTGAATGAGGCGGCTTTGTTTGCAGCCAAAGCCAATAAGCGCTTGGTGGAAATGAAAGAATTAGAATATGCCAAAGATAAAATCTTGATGGGTGCGGAACGTCATTCCATGGTGATGAGCGCAGAGGAAAAGAAATTGACAGCCTATCATGAATCTGGTCATGCTATTGTGGGCTTAAGCATGCCTGAGCACGATCCGGTGTATAAAGTGACTATCATTCCACGGGGCAGAGCCTTGGGTGTGACGATGTTTTTACCAGAGCAAGATCGTTATAGCCATTCCAAGCAACGCTTGCTAAGCCAATTGTGCAGTTTGTTCGGCGGTCGTATTGCGGAAGAATTGATTTTTGGAGAAATGGGTGTGACCACAGGCGCATCGAATGACATGGAACGTGCAACACAGATCGCGCGCAGCATGGTGACGAAATGGGGTTTTTCTGAAAAGCTGGGACCTATCGTATTTGGGGAAGAACAAGGCGAAGTCTTTTTAGGTCGTTCTATGACACGCAATCAGGAAATATCGGAAGCCACCGCAACCGTGATTGACGCAGAAGTTAAAACCATCATTGAGTCATCGTATCAACGGGCCAAAGCCATTTTAGTTGAAAAAACACCGATTCTGCATTTGATGGCAGATGCTTTAATCAAATATGAAACCATCGATGAAACGCAGTTAAAAGATTTAATGGCAGGCATCGTGCCGCAGCCACCTAAAGGATGGAGCGAGTCCGATCTGGGTGGTCCTACTATAGGCGGAGACGCCGTACAAGTAGAAGATGCTGCGGGCAAGAAGGATAAGCCTAAATCTAATTATGGAACGGATCCCAAAGAGCAAGATGGTTTGGCATAGGGCCTTCTTGAAATGTGGGTATGCGGCGCTTATACTTTAGATTACAC
>CAMFJO010000107.1 GCA_945956945.1 uncultured Legionellales bacterium
ATGTACGGGTATCCGATCTGTATGATTTAAGTAAAATTTATTATGGTATTTTAGAAGAGTTATTCCTATGAAAAAAAATATTGCGGTTATCTTCGGCGGCCAATCTGCTGAACACGAGGTATCCTTAAAATCTGCTGAGTTTATTTTAAAAAGTTTGGATACAACAAAATATAAACCCTATGCGATAGGAATTGAAAAAGAAACGGGCCTTTGGTATTTACAACCTAACATAACCTTTCCCTTAACCCTCAATACCCATTCTGACAATCTGGTGAGCTTGTTGCCCGATCACAAGCTGTATCACGTGCATACTAAAATGATCAGCGATGCGATTGACGTGGTCTTTCCAGTATTACATGGCCCCAATGGAGAAGATGGTACGTTGCAAGGTTTATTGCAATTAATCGGCTTACCCTTTGTGGGCGCAAATTGTTTAGGTTCAGCCATCGGCATGGATAAAGACGTCTCTAAACGCTTACTGCGCGAAGCAGGCATACCGGTTGCCCCTTTTAAAACAATACGGGCGCATGAATTAGGAACTATCGATGAAACCGCATTATTAAACGGGATTGGTTTACCTTGTTTTGTCAAACCCGCTAATATGGGCTCCTCTTATGGCATCAGCAAGGTAAACACTGCTCAAGAATTACAAGCGGCTTTAACCCTGGCCTTTCAATACGATCGCAAAGTATTGATAGAAGGCGCCATCACCGGCCGTGAAGTAGAATGTTCGGTGATGGGCAATGATTTTCCTTTAGTGACTAACCCTTGTGAGATTAAGGTCACACGAGAATACTACGATTTCACAGCCAAATATGATGATAATGGTGGTACAGAATTTATAGTACCTGCTATCATGGAACCCGCTTTACAAGAAAAAATAAAAGCGGTGGTGTTAAAAGCCTACTCGTGTTTAGATTGTCGAGGTCTCGCCCGTGTGGATTGTTTCTTAACGAAAGAAGGCGTGGTTTATATCAATGAACTCAACACCATTCCAGGCTTTACGGCCATGAGCATGTATCCACGCATGTGGCAAGCAGCCGGTGTCGACGGTCCTACTTTGGTCACTAAACTCATTCATTATGCTTTTGAAGCCTTTGATCAGCAACAGAATTTGTTGGTTTAAAGTACCGGATCTACTCCGCTGTCTTTTCAATACTAAATTGGCTATAATACATTGTAATTTAGTGTTTTTATAATGAGAAGCGAGGTAAATCATGTCTGCAACAAAGGAAAATATAAAGTTCGCGCAAACGGCTTTTGCTCAGTTTAACTTGTCTATTCAACAAGGTAATGATGGACGGCCCATTTATGTTATAGGACATCATGACAGCAAGGTTGTAGCAGCTTTAAAAAAGAAATTAGCGCCAGTCGTTAGTGCGTCCGATCGGTCTGATCATGGAAATCCAGCTATTCTTTTAACAACCGCTGATATAGTGAAGCTACGCACTACTTTTAATAGAGAGCACAGGTCAGACTACGAGATGGGTCTCTCCGTCCCACCTCTTCAATTTCAGATAGCGGATCTAATGCGCTCCCCTCAGCAATCAGCTGTTCCTCTAGCCAATCCACAACTAAGGCAAGGCATGCTGCATGCCGCAGCAGGGTCAATCAGCGTTACTTATTTTAGCCCTGGGGAAGTCAAAAACATATTCCAGCAACTCGATGCGAACCCACAGTTAAAGCAACATTTTTTGAGCCATGGCGGAAAAAGTTATGAAGATACCTTAGCACTTCGATCTCTGCCTGATAAATCACTGTATCTGTGCCAACAAACAGCCAATCTGTCCTTTGCTATTCGTTTGCTGTATGGTATAAATGTCGCGGTTAGTATAGCAGAAAAAGGGGGATATAACGTGAATGCCACTACCCCAGCAGGACAAGGTAAATTACAGCAGATAAAAAGTGAAGCCCATCAAAGCCAAAATCCTCATAGCTTTCTCTCTGCACCTCCAGCAGCCAGTTCAGCTTCTGCGACGCAAATGCAAAGTCCACAGCAAACACAGGGTTCAGGCATTGTACATAGATCTTTAAAAAGATAAACAATAATATGACACTTCCTCGCTAAAATATTAAAATTTTAGCGAGGAAATAGTTTCTGCTCGCTACATTTGAGAAGCTTTTAACATCCAATGATTTTTTTCATGTTCGGCAATGCGATCACCCAATAAGGTGGCGCTGCCTTCATCATTCACTTCTTGCGCCATCTTTAAAACCTTGTATAAATCCTTTAGGATCAATTGATGATCTTCACACAATGCTGCCACCATTTGTTCGGCTGTTCTGCTAGAATTACCCTCTTCTAAAGTACGCAATTGGCTAAATTCTGCGAAAGTTGCCGGTGCATTGCGCCCCAATGTCAGAATACGTTCGGCTAAAGCATCCACGCCCAGGGCTAACTGCATATATTGTTCTTCAAACATGAGGTGTAGGGTTTTAAAATGCGGGCCGCGCACATGCCAGTGATAATTCTGGGTTTTTAAATACAAGGTATAGGTATCCGCCATTAACCTGGCAAAGGCTTGATAATAATCTTCTTTCATTGTTGTCTCCTTAATTTAAACTGGATCCCCGGCCAAAGGCCGAGGATGACATATTAATTTCCCACACTATCTAATAGACTTGCATTTCCCCCTGCCGCGGTCGTATTCACCGACACCACTTTCTCGATACACAAGCGCGCCAAATAATAAGGGCCACCCGCTTTAGGCCCTGTGCCCGATAAACCTTCACCGCCGAAAGGCTGCACACCGACCACTGCGCCTATCATATTGCGATTGACGTACACATTGCCGGCATGAATATTGTCTGTTAAGCGTTGTACCGTTTGATTGATACGACTATGCACACCAAAAGTTAGACCATACTGTGTGGCATTGATTTCGGCAACAATTTTATCCATGTCCTGGCTTTTATAGCGGATGATATGCAAGAAAGGCCCAAATACTTCGCGCTGCAATTGCGATAAATGTTTTATTTCCACGGCGCGCGGCGCAAAATAAGAACCTTTGGCACAGCTTTCTGGTAATGCAACTTCATAGATAAGTTTCGCTTCTTTTTCCATACGTGCGGCATGCGCATTTAACAAAGCAAGTGCATCTTCATCGATGACTGGCCCTATATCGGTTTCTAAAACCGCTGGATCGCCTACTTTCAAGGTCGCCATGGCGCCAGACAACATGGCAATCATTTTATCCGCGACTTCTTCTTGCACATACAACACCCGCAAAGCAGAACAACGTTGTCCAGCGCTGCCAAAAGCGGACGTGATGACATCGCGGACGACTTGTTCTGGTAAGGCAGACGCGTCTACGATCATGGCATTTTGTCCGCCCGTCTCCGCAATAAAGGGTACTATAGCCCCCTTACGCTCCGCCAACTGTTTGTTGATCAAGCGCGCTGTTTCTGTTGAGCCCGTAAACAGGACGCCGGCAATGCTGTCACTTGCGACCAATTGCGCCCCGACCACTTCGCCTTTACCCGGTAATAATTGCATCACCGCTTTGGGGATCCCAGCCTCATGCAATAAAGCCGTCGCTGCTGCTGCAATTAAGGGGGTTTGTTCAGCGGGTTTGGCGATCACACAATTGCCGCTCATTAGGGCCGCACTCACTTGTCCTAAAAATATGGCCAAGGGGAAATTCCACGGGCTAATACACAATAAAGTACCGCGACCTAATAGTTGATATTGATTGTGTTCCCCCGTGATACCTTGCATGACCCGCGGACTTAATTGCATTTCGCCTTCTTTGGCATAATAACGACAGAAATCGACTGCTTCACGCACCTCACTAATCGCATCATTGATGGTTTTACCGGCTTCTTTCATGATAATAGCCATTAAGCGCGCGCGATGTTCTTCTAGCAGATCGGCCATTTTCAGGAGCATGGCTGCACGTTCTTGGGGTGAGGTGTAACGCCAGGTCATTTGCGCTTTTTCAGCTGCTTGAAGAGCTTCTTCAATATCCTTGGAATTTGCTTCTTGCACCGTACCAACGATTTCCGCTCTATCATGCGGATTGGTGATCGTCGTTTCTTTTTTAAACCGATAATCTCCATTCACCATAGGACCTGCCTGCCATGGTAAACTTTGACACGCTTGTTTCATTTCTGCCATGAATGGCTGTAGTTCATTATAGTTAGTCAAATCAATCCCCCTAGAATTCGCCCTGGTATCACTGCGCCCTCGATAAATATCTATCGGTAAGGCAATGCGTGGATTTCGTTTCGGTTCATCCTTTTCTACCTGAGACATGGGTGATGCCACCAGATGGTCAATGGATTCTTGCGTATTGGCAATGCGATGCACAAAAGAACTGTTGGCGCCATTTTCCAATAAACGGCGCACCAAATAGGCCAATAAATCTTCATGGCCGCCTACGGGCGCGTACACACGGCAAGGAATATTTAATTTTTGTGAGCCGACAATTTCATCGTACAAAGGTCTACCCATGCCATGCAAACATTGGAATTCAAAGTCACGTCTTCGCCCTACCATTTCTAATACCGCAGCAACGCTATAGGCATTATGTGTTGCAAACTGCGGGAAAAATTCTTTTTCATGTTCTAAGAGTTTTCGCGCACAGGCTATAAAAGACACATCGGTGCCTCTTTTACGCGTAAAGACCGGATAATCTATCAGACCACGTTCTTGGCTTACTTTAATTTCACTGTCCCAATAAGCACCCTTGATCAAGCGCACCATCAAGCGTCGATTCATTCTGCTGGAC
>CAMFJO010000108.1 GCA_945956945.1 uncultured Legionellales bacterium
GTTCTTATCAGGGTGCCATTTTAACGCTAAGCGACGATAACTTTTTCTTATCTCCTCTGATGTCGCATCGCGCGCCACCTCAAGGATTCCATAGAGATCTTCCAAAACTTCTTTCTGCGTAGTAGCCATATTTTAACTTCTTTACCTTTTATAATACAGTAAGCGCTTCCTGTAAAAACTCTGCCACCAGATTAAGCCTTGATGGCAGAGTAAACCGTTGTTTCTTACAGCATGTCGTATAATTTTAACTTCTTGCGAAGCGTACCGCGGCTTAAGCCTAATAATTTGGCGGTACGGGATTGATTGTTATTGGTGTAAACCATCATTTTACGTAACAATGGCTCTTCCACTTCACGCATCACCATATCGTATACATCATTGGGTTTTTGATTGCCCAATTGGCTAAAATAATTTTCTAAAGCACGGCTTACGCTATCGCGTAGTGAAACGGCGCCCGCAGCAATAGCATCGACAAATTGTGTCATTTTAATAATCCTCTTAAAAATCAAGAACATACGGATAAAAATTGAACAGCGCTATAGGTTTTATGATTGAATCTGCCCCATACCAGAGTGTCCAGAGCATATTATGCACAACTTAAGAACAGAAATCAAGTAGTTTAGGCCATTTTGTGGTTTTTTTGTAAAAAATAAACCCTTTTAAGGTAATGGGCTAAACTCTAAGGATTTTAAGGCCTGTGGACATAAGGGGTCAGGATAGAAATACCTAAGGGTCTCTTGACGATAAAAACTATAAAAATGCCTTGCCTTCCAATAAAGTGATTATTTCTTGATACTGATATTCTTTTGCCAATTCAATCGGTGTTTTACCATCAAACCCACGCAAGTCTTGTCGAGCTCCCGCCTTAATTAAGACTTCCGCCGCTTCTACGTGCCCATGCCACACCGCATCATGAAGTGGCGTATATCCATTGTTCGGCCCCTGAGCATTCAGTACTTTATGAAACCCTGGAAAATCTGCGAGAATACGAATGACTGCCGCGTTTCCATTATAAGCCGCTTTATGCAATGGAATTGCTTTCATATAATAATCGGGAATGGTTTGATCAGCGCCTTTTTCCAGCAACGCAAGGACGGTTTCAGCTAAGCCATCACGCGCAGCCGCCAAAAGCGCGGTATGGCCGTCGTTTCCAGAACAAGAGATAGCAGAAGTGTGATTTAAATAATGATTTTTATCTAATTTATAGATATTTTCAGCCTTTTGTGCATCCGAAATAGCTTTATCAATCACGATATTAAATTCTTTCAGAAACAGCTTATCTGAGGCAATCTTATCTTTATGATTGTCAAATAGCGCGCGCATTTCCTTCACCTGTTTTATAGCAAAATCATCCTTTTTTGTTGGTATAAAGTCAATCAGCTCTTCTGCCTTAAAGCCCAAGGTAGATACTATCTCTGTGTTGATTTCAGGTTGTGTTAACAGAAATTTAACGACAGAGGGTTTTCGATGCCATACTGCTATCATTAACGGTGTCATGCCGTGCGTAGGTGTTTGCAAATTAATAAATGCGCCTGCCAATAAGAGCGATTCAATTATCGCTAAATCGTCTCGTTGAACCGCTATATGCAGTGGAGAGTTACCCATGATCGGATCGAGTTTATTCGGATCTGGATGGTTTTTTAAGGCAAGTTTAAACGCTTCTCTATCGCCTATGACGATAGCATGATGAAGATCCGGTAAAGACATAGTTAATTCTCTCATTTCTCAAACTACACCGGCAATAATCTCACTGGTGGATTTTTGCTGTATTCTTCCAAGATGAGTGTGGCCAGTTCTTCAATAATACCTTCGGTTTCAGCGGAGGTGACAGTACCGGTTTCCACTCGCAACTTCTCCATCCGTGCTTCCAACCAATGGGTAGCGGTACCTGTAGAAAATATCTGTGCCAATACCTGACGTGCTTTGGTAGGGCCCAAGCGCCCATATAAGATCTGCCGTAATTTGGCATCTTCTGCAGTGGTACTAAAGGCCCATAGCTCTACAGGTCCCAAAGTTGCGGTTAATAATTGCGTATTCATGCCGGATTTGGTCGCAAATTGCGCCAAGAAAGTAGCTCCCCCTTCTCTGGGACCATGTACCCGTCGCGCCAAGGCATACTGTGCAGTTTCAGATAAACCAAAAATTTCGGCCGTTCTTTTCACCGATTGTTGTGGTCCTGCATCCATGATAAATACGGATGTGGCAAACTCCACCATTACCGGATCAAAATCTTCTACCGATTGTGAAATCAGCGCGACCTGGACTTTCCATTTTCGTCCTTCACGCATATCCACTAATACTTGTTCGCGAATGGCGCGTGTTTTAGCGGTACGGTGAAATTCATCGTATACCAAGCGCTTGGGATCTTCGCGAATTTCACTAATGCGTTGTTCATGATATTGCTTATAAGCCTCTGGCATATCATTGATAGCGGCTTCTGTCAGATAAAAATGACGCGCCGTCACGTGACGCGCTAACATGTACATAACACCCGTTTGCCTATCGGCAGCAGCACCCCCAATACGGGCAACTTCATCCAGGTCTAAAGAAACAATCCGTGCGTCACCTAAATCAAATTGAGTAATACGCGATAAAATCGGATACTCACGCACTGCACCCGATACCATACGAGAAAACGAATCAATTAAACTCTCTCCTGTGGGCGCCTTAATTTCACCAAACAAATCGACCACTGCATGTGTTCTACAAATAGATGCCGCATCGGCTAATAAGGGCATGGCGTGGCGTTGTGCCAATTGTGCTTCGTGTGCAAAACCTGCTAAAAATAAGGCGTCGGTTACTTCCCACCAGGTTGTATGGGTGTCACGCACAAAATCCATTTCTTCTAAAATACTATCGACAATTAGTTCTAAACCTGGTGTGTACGTATAAGGATTTCCTCCTTCAGCCAAGGATTTATACAATTCGTCTACTACCATACCGGCCATATCGGCCATCGCATCATAAGGATTTTCTGCACCGAGTGGCGTAACCAATAAGGTTAAGAAGTTCACGAGAAAACTACGATCTTGCGGTGTGGGATAGCGACAACCTAATTGCGTATCAAAAGGGTTAATCGCGTATTCGGGCACCATCCGCAAGCGATGATATTGTACCCAATGTTGATTTTCCTTAGGTAAGGCTTCGCGTACCAGAGAAATTAACCCACTACTCGAGGGTCCTATATCGACAATGGCAATGCGCGGTAATCGTTTTAAACCACTGGATAAGCATAATGCCAAATTAATGGCATTCGATAAAACAGATTTACCCGAACCTGGTCGCGCATACAATAAATCGATCCAGGTAGTTTGTTGTGTTGACCCTGGATGATAGGGCCATGGCTTACCATCAGGCGAACGAAATAGAATAGCGCCTACGCGCCATTGGGATGCAGGCCGTGTAAAAGGTAACATATAAACCACATCCGATAAGGGTGCCAAACTGGCAGGAGCATCACTGCTTCCATAAACCGCCAACATACTGGAAGCGGCACCACTAAAGGGATCGCCGGATAATTCTGTGACATCACAAGAACCCCAACCTTGTATAGCTTTCGCCAATTGCGCCGTACGCGTTCGCAATAAACGCAGATCGTCTGCAGGGGCCCATGTGGATGCTGCAACCCGTAATCGTACCACGGCATCCTCGCCATTTAATTCTGTTTCTTGCAATTGCATGATGCTGTCATGTAATAAACGATTCTGGTTAGAGGTAAAAGACAGGATGGCTGAAACCGCTTTTTTAAAATTGGTAACGCTGGTAATTCCTTTGCTTTCAATTAAAAAAGAAATCCGCCAGGGAATGTGTGTCGGCAAAGTGCGGCGCAATAAGGCGGTAAAGGATTGCACATCCCTTGGAAATAAATAAATAAAAACACTACTGTAGTTCAAATCGCCGATACGCACTGTGCGTAAATCAATACGCTCCCCATCGCGGACAAACAATTGATCCGCTAAAGTAGGGTACATCACATTGGATATATCATAAGGGAAGCGATCAGAGGCTCTTTCTGGAATTTTGTCCCCCGGCAAACAGGGTGACCAATGTTTGTCGGTAAAAAGACTGTCTATACTCATGCGCACCTGCTTTAAGGCTTCGTGCACAGGCAATATATTAAGCTGCAATCCCAAACCGGATAAATCATTGTAAAATGAGCGTACAAAAGAATCGTGGGCATTTTTGAGATCGGGTATCGCTGCAATCAAATTTTGCGTATCTTTAAAAGGTGGAATATCATGCGCTTTCATGGATTTTTGTTTATCGCGTAATGCCGCTTTAACTTGATCGTTGGTTAAGAGGTAAGGTCTAGTCCACAACACAAAAAAAACGGTTTCTTGTCCACAATAAAGCGATAGATTGTTTTCACGCTCATCGAGCAGATCGCCCAAAGCCAAATCTAAATGTTGCGCCGTTTGTCTGGCTGGTAATAAAATGTTTTTAATTTCTCCGCGTACAGCTTCCTTATCATAGCTGAATACACACTGGACGCTGTGCCCTAATCTGGAAAAACTGGTCATCAAAGATTGGCAAATACCGCGATGTAAATGCTCGAACTCCGGATCACCCACTAACCCATTGACGCCCTGCATGCGCACGATCGTCAACAAAGAACCATCTTTTGCGACTAAGGTGTGTTGATCTTCTGCTGTTTCCAATACGCAATAAGAATGCGTCGTTTGTCGCACCCCCATGCTAACCCATGAGAGTAAAGTAT
>CAMFJO010000109.1 GCA_945956945.1 uncultured Legionellales bacterium
GAGTACGGTAAAGCACAGATTGGGATGCAGGTGGGGTGCAAATTTGAGCTGAAAAGCGGAGTTTACATCGGGTAAATGAGCATTTTTCAGGGAAAATTTGCGCCCCAGATGCGCCCAAAAAATGTGAGCACAAAGCGCGTAGCGCGGCGAACATTTTTGACGCAGGCTACTGCGCCCGCAGGGCGAAGCAGGAACGAAGTGAGTGCTGAGTCCATATGGGCTTTTTTTAAAAAATGGGTGTGTAGTTATAACAAATTCTAAATTTGGAGTATAAAGAGATGATTATTGTCACGGGTGGCGCAGGTTTTATAGGTAGTCGTCTGGTTAAAGCCCTGAATGCACAAGGCTATGAAGATATTTTAGTCGTAGATGATTTAAGCGATGGCAAGAAATTTTCAAACATAAGCAATGCTAAGATCAGTGACTATGAAGACAGAAATGATTTTTTGATTAAGCTACAGCAGCAATGCTATGCGGATAATATCGAGGTGATTTTCCACGAAGGCGCTTGTTCGGTCACCACCGAATGGGATGGCCGTTATATGATGCAAAATAATTACACCTATTCTAAACAAGTGCTGGAATATGCTTTAACACACCGTATTCCTTTTCTGTATGCGTCGAGCGCAGCGGTGTATGGTAATGGTCTTGTTTTTCAGGAAGACATTGCTTATGAAAATCCCATCAATGTGTATGGTTATTCAAAATACTTATTCGATCAATGGGTGCGTCGTCTATTACCGACAGCACAAAGCCAGATAGCCGGTTGCCGCTATTTTAATGTCTACGGTCCAGGCGAATCCCATAAGGGCAGTATGGCGAGTGTGGCCTTTCATTGGCAACAACAATTGCAACAAGGCAATGTATTGAAGTTATTTGAAGGTAGCGATGGTTATGCCCCTGGGGAACAGCGCCGCGATTTTGTTTATGTAGACGATGTGGTCGCTGTGAATATATGGTTGTGGCAAAATCCCCAAGTCCGTGGTATTTTTAATGTGGGTACCGGGCGAGCTCAAACTTTTAATGAGGTAGCACGAGCAGTGATCCATGAAGCAGGACGCGGCGAAATCAACTATATTCCTTTCCCACCGCATTTGGTAGGGCATTATCAAAGTTTCACAGAAGCGGATTTGTCTTTGCTGCGCCATGCGGGTTATGACAAACCCTTTAAAACGGTAGAAGAAGGGGTCAAAGCCTATTGGAGCGAGCAACATGCGGTATAACCTTCAATTCCTTGGTTTGTGCGTAGGCCTAATAATGGCCCTGACAGCATGCCAAGAGCCTTATTATAGAGATGTGCCGGCTAGTCAGTGGCAGCAATTAACGCCCGAACAAAAATCTCTGATCGTCGATCAGGCTTATGATGCGGACATGAATCAGGGTGGTACCACCACGTTTCAAACGCCCATAGGAACTTTTAAATCTCCTCGCGAAAACAGCCACGATCCAATCTTGCCTATGTTGCATTCGACGGTACAAATGACAACACACAGTAAAGATCCCGCTACTCTAGTATGGCAAATAGGTACGATGGATGCGGGCGTCAATACCGTCACCGGCTTTTATGGTGCTTCTAGTCGCAGTTATAATAAAGCCCAGCAGGCAGTATTTATGACTTCTTTGCAACAAAATCTACAGCAACAACGGGCTTTTTCAGTGGTGAATTTGGTAACACAAGCACCGACACCGATTAGTCAGCCTATTATCACGGTTTATTTTAAATCAACGCGCGTGGCCGATGATACCGAAGGAAATCAGATTACTTTGAGTACGGTATTGCGCATTCAGGCGCCGCAACAGAAAGAATTTACACGGACTTATGTGGTTTCGAGTACACCAGACCGATCTTTTGCCAAACAAGAAGAAGATGTTTCAATACGATTATTGGATAAAGTATTGCAAGGAATAGACGATTGGGCAGCCAGTGAAAACAATAAAAAATAGAGGGTTTATTTAATGCGTAATATATTTTTACTCGTTCTAATAACTTTTGTGGCAACCCTCACGGGTTGTGCCAATAATGCCAATATAGACAGCAGCGATGCTTTTTGGAAAAATAAACCGAAGACGGTGGTGATTGTTACCACCAAGACGGGGCAGCCCACTTATGCGGATGAAAATGCGCAAAATTATGGTGCTATTGGTGGATTGGTCAGTTTGATTGCTAGCCAACAAATGGAAACCCATTTAAACCAGATGGATTTAAACTGGTATTACCAGGGCTTGGCCGAAAAATTTCAAACGGCTTTAGGCAAAGAAAATATTAAAGCGGTGATTGCGCAAGAACATCCTTATCCAGCGGGGAGTTCTTTATTCGATAAACCATCCTTAAATCGCGTGCAATTGGCAGGCGAATACAATGCGGATGAGATTTTGGTGTTAGGGCTGCCCTTTTATGGCGCGCGTACGCCCCGAGGAAACCTCTTTTCCGGTATACCGCCACTAGAAGGAGCTTGTGTATTATTTGCAGAGTTAAGCGATCCTCAGCATCAAACCATCTATTGGCGTCGCACCAGTCGTGTGACCAAGCCTGTGCCGGGTAATGTGAATCAACCGCCTGATTTCCCCAATTTGACGCAAACGATCCTGGATAGCCGCCAATTGGCTGAAGACGAATTGCTGGACAGCTTTATGTCGGGGCGTTAAGATGTTAAAACCTTATTGAAACATTTTACCACAGTTGGCTCAAGGTGCTTATGTAGATGAGCAGGCTGTCGTGGTGGGGGATGTTTGCATCGGTGAAGACAGTTCGCTTTGGCCGGGCGTTGCTGCTCGCGGTGATGTGAATCGCATCGTCATTGGCGCTCGCACCAATATACAAGACAATAGTGTGTTGCATGTGACGCATCAAGGACCCTATAGCCCAGAGGGTTTTCCTTTAATCATTGGCGATGAGGTCACTGCCGGACATCGTGTCATTTTGCACGGCTGCTATATTCATCACCGAGTATTGATCGGCATGGGCTGTATTATTCTGGATGGGGCGGTAGTTCATTCTGATGTAATTATTGGTGCCGGAAGTTTAGTTCCCGAAGGCAAAATCTTGGAAAGTGGTTATTTGTATTTTGGTAGCCCTGTCGTGCAAAAAAGACCTTTAACTGAGGCTGAAAAAGAACGCATTGTGTATAGCGCACATTATTATGTGAAGATAAAGAACAATTACCTACATGCAAACTAGAATGCGTAAACTATTGTCTCAATGGAGCTCTGTAAATAGTTTTTAAGTATTATAGGGAAATAAATTATGAGCTTCAAATTTTTAAAAGGGTTTTTTGAAAATTTTTTAAAAAAAAGACATATTGCACGTCATTTCCGGCGGTTACTGCTATCAGATACTGTGACACGTACAGATGGACACCGTGAAGTGCCAGACACCTTGTCTAAAATGCTGCTGAATGCAGCTAAAAATAATACGGATAATCTTTTCAGTATCTTGAATACGCGTTCACAAGGCTTAAGTGCGGAAGAAGCCGAAATCATTCGTGAACGAGTTGGTCTAAATGAAGTAGAACATGAAAAGCCTTTGCCATGGTGGCTGTATCTATGGCATTGTTATACTAACCCCTTTAATTTATTATTAACTTTACTTACGATTGTTTCCTATGTGACCCGAGATATTAGGGGTGCCCTCATTATTTTCTCTATGGTGATCTTATCGACCTTTCTACGTTTTTGGCAAGAAAGTAAATCTAATAAAGCCGCAGATGAACTCAAGGCCATGGTGAGCAATACGGCAACTGTTTTACGACAGGGCGGCCATATCGTAGAATTACCGATTAAACTGCTAGTGCCCGGCGATATTATTACACTCTCGGCAGGCGATATGATCCCGGCCGATTGCCGTTTATTGACGGCTAAAGATTTGTTCGTGACACAAGCGGCCCTGACAGGTGAGTCTATGCCGGTGGAAAAATTTGCAGAACTCCATAAATGTAATATCGAAAACTCTTTTGACCTAGACAATATCTTATTTATGGGCACTAATGTGGTATCAGGTTCAGCCAGAGCTTTGGTCATCTCAACTGGGAATTATACTTATTTTGGTGCATTAGTAATGCATGTCGTTACACACGATCGTGTCTCTACTGCTTTTCAAGCCGACATTAATAAAGTCAGTTGGTTGTTGATTCGATTTATGTTAGTGATGGTACCGTTTGTGCTGTTTATCAATGGATTTACCAAAGGAGATTGGTGGCAAGCGCTGTTATTTTCTTTGTCAGTTGCAGTTGGTATAACACCAGAACTGTTACCGATGATCGTTACTTCTACCTTGGCTAGAGGCGCTGTGGTTTTATCGCGCAAAAAAGTGATTGTTAAAAAACTAGATGCTATGCAAAATTTTGGTGCGATGGATGTATTGTGTACCGATAAAACAGGTACCTTGACACAAGATAAGGTTTTCTTGTCGCGTCATACGGATGTTTGGGGAGAAGATTCAGAGGAAGTTCTAGAGATGGCTTATCTGAATAGCTATTATCAAACAGGTTTAAAAAATTTGCTGGATATTGCTGTGTTAGAACATGCGGAGTTAGATAAAGCTTTAAATCCAGCACGAAATTATCGTAAAGTGGATGAAATCCCTTTCGATTTTACCCGCAAGCGTATGTCAGTAGTGGTGGCAGAGCGGGAGGATCACCATGAATTGATTTGTAAAGGTGCCGTAGATGAAGTCTTATCTGTTTGCAGCAAAGTATACCAGGGC
>CAMFJO010000110.1 GCA_945956945.1 uncultured Legionellales bacterium
AAAGCAAGATGATAATAACCCAGTTGCATGGCAGCCCAACAGGAACCCTTGCTAAGCGCTGTAAAGAAATAATCTAGAGATTTATTCAAATTGGAAGTATAGTGCTCTCCTAAAGCCGTATTACACAAGCCTTCTAATTCACGCAGAATAGAAGATTTGCTCACTATTCTTATTGGCCAGTCAATGATCTTCATCTCACATAACAATTGACGCTGTTCTTTAAATATAGCGATAAGCTCGTCTCTAAACCTGACCGTCGATAATAAGTGTCTTATACCTGGCTCCTCAATGAAAGATAAAAATTTTTCTATGTTAGAAAAAATATTTTTCTTGTCTGATTCGCGCAATATCTGTAGCTGTTCCTGAATATGGAAAATGGTCTCCGCATCTAACTCACTGTTTTTTCTCTTGCGTTTAAGCACTTATCACCTCCCGAGGCATTATTTTAATATTTTCCAGAGCTGTTATTACCCCCTTCTCCAAACTCACCCACTAATTTTCCATGATTTTATAATTATATCATAGAGTTACAAATAATAAAATGGGCCAATAATACCGATGAAAGTGCATTAATTACTTGATTTAAAACAAATTTGATCTGCTCTGGCTAAATATCCCTTGCCTATGATTCAATTTGATTAGGTTATCAATGATAATAGAGAATGAAATATTCTTCTGTGCTACCCAAAATCAAATACTTGCCCCTTAGCTACAAAACCATGAAACCCATCTTTCTTGGCATTCGGCAAGGGCCCAGGATTATAATGGTATAACCACATCTTGCTGCGAATTTTAGGCGTCAAGGTTAGAAGCTCAACATAATTGGCATGGACACCACTTGTCGTCTTGGTTGTTTCACAATCCTGAAAAATAATATCGGCCCATTCATAAAAATCACAAATTTGCGCGGGGGCAAATTGCGTATCGGTGGTAATAAATACTTTGGTTCCATTGGCGGTAAAAATTAAACCGAAACTGGGTAGAATTTTAAAGCCATTCATGACATGCACGGTTTGTACCGTTTGCAAACTGAGTTTATTCCACTTAAAAACTTCATTGTCATTTATCAAATGCACTTTAAAATAAGTGCTCAGATCGGCAATACTTCCCTGCAAAGACGTCATGCCGCCAGAGAGCACTTTCTCCCATAAAGGCGTTTGTAGAGAATGGTGTATGTATAAATTGGGTCTATGGCAACTGGGATCAAAATAAGAAGTAAATCCTAACCATTCTAGGCCGCCTGCATGATCGGCATGGAGATGACTAATGTACACATCATGAATGTCTTTGTAGGTGAAACCCAATTCAGCCAAAGACAAACGCGCATCGGAACCACAATCAATCAGCAATTTTGCATCGGTATCGTCTACCAATAACATATTTGAGTGATAATTTTCATTATTCACTGTAAATGCGGATCCCGAACCTAAAAAAATGAGTTTCATCCTTTTCAACTCTCACTGTTGTTAACTGATCAAAAAATCTGTGAATGGTTTAAATGGCACTGTCCACACATCCACATCCTCTACCTGTGCACGTGGCGGACCTTCCCACAACCACTCCTCCAAACGATCCAAAGCTTCTGCTTCACCACAAGCTGTCACTTCTACAGAGCCATCACCTACATTGAAGACGCGCCCTGTTAAACCCAGATTCAATGCCTGTTGTTGTGTCGCTCGTCTATAAAAAACGCCTTGTACCCTACCTTTTACTTTAAAATGTCTGCATTCTTTACTCATATCTAACCCATATTACCGTTTTTTAGGATGCCTGCGCCAATTCATTGGTGCTATGCACGATGGCGTCAATAATGGGGGGCTCAGTAATGGCATGCCCTGCATCACGGATAATTTTAAGCTCTGACTTCGGCCAAGCCTTGTGTAATTCCCAAGCATTTCCCAATAGACACACCATATCATAACGACCATGAATGATGGTACCAGGAATATCGGCTAAAACACTGGCCTTAGTCAATACCTCATTGTCTTTTAAAAAACAATTTTGTCTAAAGTAATGGCAACTAATACGGGCTAAGGAACTGGCATGCGGTGGCTCGGTGAAGTGATCAATACGCTTTGGCTGCGGCTCTAAGGTGGTGGATCGCCCTTCCCAGGAAGCCCATGCCTTGGCAGCCATGCGGCGCATAAGATCGTCATTGCCCGTTAACCGATTGTAATAAGCATCTAAGAGGTTCCCTCGCTCCGCTTCAGGAATAGGGGCTACAAACGCTTCCCAGTAATCGGGAAAAACGAGCCTCGTGCCCTCACCAAAAAACCAATTGATATCTTCCTTACGGCCCAGAAATATACTCCATAACAGTAAGGCTCGTACCCGGTCAGGGTGCTTCTGGGCATACAAAAGTGCTAATAAACTACCCCAACCGCCACCCGCCATCACCCAACGATCGATGTGCAAGGTTTCCCGGATGAGTTCTAAATCCGCCAATAAATCGGCTGTGGTATTATTCTCTAGACACGATAAGGGGGTAGATTGGCCACAACCGCGCTGGTCAAACAAAATAATTCTATAACGAGCCGGATCAAACAAACGACGATGAATCGGTTCAGAAAATCCTCCCGGGCCGCTGTGTATCACCACAACAGGGATGCCATAAGGAGTTCCCGATTCTTCTACATAAAGCGCATGGCCCCCGCTGACAGGAATGGTGTACACTTCATTAATTTTAAGTGGCGGATAACAGCTATACATACTTCTGCTCTTGGTTTCTAAGCATCCTACTAAACTATAGGCAAGAATTGGTATTTTTGCTAGGGGGCGAGGTGATATTTGCTTGCCAGAAGAAAAAATGAGGGGGAGCAAGACAAGCTCATTATATTATTTAATGTATAATAAATTTATGCGGTTATTGCGTATTTATTAATGGACGGATGGCTTAATTTCTTTTCTGTCTGCATTCGCCAACCCCACTAATAAATAATCCTTTTGACCAGAAAATTTAAATATGCCATATTTTGCCTCTTGATAGAATTTAGCTTGACCTTCTTGAAAGAGAAAAGAATCCGGTACAATGCGAATAGCGTAAATTTGATTATAGTAACGAAATAGTTTCTCGTCTGCCGCCAACTTCTCGTTTTGGTAAATCCGAACAAATTGCCCTACATTATTTTTATCAGGTCGAACGACCACATACCCACGCTTTTGGTGATTATCTCCTGCTTGCGAAAGTATGTCGCTCTCTATGGTATAACGAAAGCGCATGTAATCTCCCTGGATTAAAGAACGTGGATCAACTGGCGCTAATTGTAACAATATTATGTCGCCTGTTTTCTTGATCTGCTCTTTTTCATAAATACCATAATTTAAGATTGCCAAAACAAAGAGCGCTAATACGATGATTATTTTTGTACGCATGATGCAGTCCTTTTATCCCAACCTTTATATTGTAAATAGATCCTTCCTATCAAGAGTATCGCACCACTGCCTACCAAAATGAATGATTTTTGTAACAACGAAACATCTAAATGATAATAATACAAAAATAAAAAGGCCGGCATTAGTAAGATCCCGAGAATGGTTAGGGGTTTTTCATGTTGCGCATAGCCCAGGATCAGTAAAGCAATGCTAAGTAATACACCCGGTATTGAGATAATACCCAAGAGTACTGTTACTATAGAAGCCAATAATAAAGGTTCCGTCTTAAGTTTGTGTAAACCGCCCGCAGTCCAAGCCAATAAAGCAATTAAGCCTCCCGTGAGGAGTAAGCTCATAAAGGAAATAGAATAAAGTAATTCTTCATAACTCAACTGGAAAAAATAGTGATTGGTACAAAAAAACAATACACTACTACAAAGTGAGCATACAAAAGCATAAGCAAGTGGAATATAATTGCGGTTATCTCTAATCTGTGTTAATAAAATGACGGCCCCCGCGAACTGAAATAGAATCATCCCATTTAATAGTAATTCTCTTCCGTGATTAAAATTCGGATGCGATACACTATCTACGAAGAGAGAACTTAATAAAGCAAAAGAAGAGAAAAAACGATCTATTGACAGGGGATAAATAGCATAAGTCGCCGCGGCGACAATAAACCAGCCAAGGCTCATAGACCAAGGAGAATTCCAGAAATCACTTATGGCAACTACCAATAATAATTTTCCAGCGATCATCAGCGCAAAAGAAAATGGTATAAAAAACCAGTGCTTCGTGTTATTATTAGGCACAGAAAGGAGCCAAATTGCTAGCGCTGCGCCCATGAAGATCACACCCCACGTGAACATCTCGCTCGCCTTGCCATAATGAATTAGGTTGACACCTATAAGAAAAAAGATAAGACAACCGGCTGAAATAAAAGCGCCTATGCTCAATATAATTTTTAAATAAACTGAAAACTCGCGTGCCTCAGATTCAGCCAAAATGGCACGCGTAAGCGCTACTGGATCTTGTGCAAAACCTCTGTTACTTAAGATTTTAAGTAAATCAGCAGCATTGTATTGCGATGTCTCTTTATCCATGCTTATTCTCCAGATTGATTGCCGCTTTTCTAAGATACAAGATAGCACACGCAAATGTGCCTAGCGTGATAAAAGCCATCAACAACAAGGGAACAGAACTTTGTATCGAGAAGAGATGAAAAAATAATCTGAAACCAGCTACTTCTACCATGATGCAGACAGACAATACAATGGTTGCCAATGACCAAATATCTTTTAATCGATAACGATAGAAATAATA
>CAMFJO010000111.1 GCA_945956945.1 uncultured Legionellales bacterium
CCATCAAACGGTCCGCGGTAAAAGAATCGGTGGAGAGTTTGTTTTCGCAATAAATAACCCCTACGACTTCATTGCCTTCAGCATTGAATATAGGAACGCTGATAAGAGACTTGGCACCGGAGTTCTGTAAATACGCACTGCCCTGAAATTCACTTTTATTCACATCCATTACCAACACTTCTTTTTTCTCTCGCCAGGTTTGCAAGAAAACTTCTTGGGAAATACGCGCTTCTTCCCAAGGCGTGTGGGTTAGGGTTTGAATTTCCTTATCTTCACTGTCATAATAAGCTTCTACCCAAAAAACACCTTTTAACATCAAGCACAAGGCGGCGCGGGTTGCGGCAATATTTTCAACCAGGAGATGCATGGTATTGCGTAACAAACCGCCCAATTGCATTTCCTTGTTAATGGCCCGCGCAGCCAACATAATACTGCGGGCATCCAGACCATAACGCGCATTGTAATCCTCTTTGCTCAATTCCTTATGGGTAGACAAGGCCTTGGATTCTGGCGTTAAATAGGCGGCATATTTTTCTTGCAACATCTTTACCACCCCGAATGCACCCCAATCGGCATACAATTGTACGGCTTTATTGGCATATAGATAGGTTAATTCAGGTTGATTGGCATCCACGCACCGTTTTAAAGCCCGCTGTGCCGCCAGACAAACATATTCTGGCATTTTGTGTTGGTTTGCCAAATCAATGGTTTCATCATATAGTTTTAATGCTTTCTTTAAATTCCCTTTTAGACCCGCTAATTCGGCACGCAATAATACCTCAAAATGAGCAAAATTCTGGGGACAAAGTCTTATCCATCCTTTGACTGCATGGTGTAGTTTAAATAATTGAATCCGGGCTTTGATTTTCTCAATAGGACTTAAAGTGGGATAAAGAATACTCTTGGCCACAAACAGATAGAGGGAAGCTGGTAAAATGGTTTTGGCCGCATTTGCTTTCAATATGAGACCTAAAATAGAATCCAGATTTTGCGTATCTTTATTCAAAGAAGCTGTATCGTCTAATTGAATCGTGTTTTGTAACCGATGTATATAGGTCATATAGATCCCAAATTGGTAATTCTTTTCATGGAAAAACTGTAATGCTTTTTCGGCATCGAAAGACTCATCTTGCCAACTATTGAATGCGCAGCCACCACTTAAATTGAGGTAGGTACGGCTCATCACGTCCCATAAGGTGACCACTCTTTGGCTCGCGTCTTGAATATGTCCTCGTAGATCGGCTAAACTCTTTAACATATTCGATATGGGCAATGGGGTATCATAAATAATTTGATATAGTGCGCACAAAGCCAGAAACTCCAATTGACCGATTTTTTCAGATATAGCCCCACCTTGATTAAAATTATAAACCAACTCATACCATGGTTTATGCCAGGCAGCATGCAATACTGTTCCGGCGAAATAAAAGCTGGCGTTTTCTTCCGATATGTTTGAACTTTGTAGTATACCTGCTGCTTCTTCATATAGGGTGTGTGCTAAAGCACTGCGTGGAAATAACATGGCGTTTAAAACATAATAAACGCCTCTTAAAGCTTGAGTCTGCTCTGAAAATGTTTCTGTTGCCCAGGTCATGACAATGTAAGCATATCGCAGTATGTGTCCGGCATAATAAGCTTCTTCAGCACAACGAACCATCAATGAAAATAAAACATTTTGTTCTTCTGTGGGGGCGGTGGCAGGTAAATCTTTCAATGAAACACGATAATACTTTAATAGCCATTTAAAGCGCGCGAGTACCAGCAAAATATCTACCTTTGTCGGTACTTTAATGATATTGGGATAGCCCAATAAACGAAATCCTTCTTCAAAAAACTCCATACCACCTTTAGAGATCCCGGTGACACGCGTTAAATCCCCTTTTAATTTTAACAATTTTACTTTTTCCAGAGTGGTTTTAGCTTTATTATAAACTTCTTCAGTGGCTAAGGTTGCTTCTTCAAAATGTCTAGACAAAAAAGCCGCCTGTATATAAGAGAAATAAACTTTATAACAAAAATCGTAATCATCCTCCCACGCTGTTTTAGGCAAGAGGGATTTGGCTATCTCTCCATATTGATAGGCAATATCATAAGCTGCTGATTGCAATGCCACTTCGGCGGCCGCATAATTGAATTGCGCAATCTGTCGTATTTCATGAGGATCTACCACATACACCAGACCCTTATCAAATTGGTCGGCGATCGCCATCACGCGTGTTCCGTGTTCAGTGTCTTGATAAGAAGCAGCCCAACGGCGCGCCAGCTCTAAATGAATACGTTTGGTTTCTTCAAGTGGTTTTAATTCATAACAAGCTTGCTGTATTTTATCGTGTTGAAAGCGGTATTCGCGCTTTGATAATTCTTCTTCTGACACCCCTTCAGACCATTCATCCTTCAGTTGCGTAGGCACTATCAAGCTTTCCTGTAAAGCAGGGTATAAACTATGCGCGGCGAGTAGGGCTGTCTCTTTTTGGGCTAAAGCCAGATCTTCCAAACTAAAAGTACCACCGATACAAGCGGCCAAATGCAAACTATTTTTAGTATCACTGTTCAATTTGGCAATACGCCTGGTCACAAAATTAAGCACATTATCGGTTAAAGACATTTGTGTAATGCGCTTTTCATCCCAAACCCATCGTTGTTGTTTTAAGGAAAAGGACAGGAACCCTTCTCTATATAGCTCTTCTAATAACATTAACAAGAAAAAAGGATTGCCATCGGTCTTTTTTTCCATCAGTTCAGTTAGAAAGTGAAGTTCTGTTGCCGGCAAATACAACATATTTTGCAATAGCTGACTTAAAGCTTCTTTGTTCAAGCCTTCCAGGTTGATATTTTCTACCGCTTTATAAGATTCAATAATCTTTAAAAAATCGAATAAGGGATGCTGCGGTCCAAGCTCATTGCTTCTATAGCTGACGATAACCAACATATTGTGAATGTCTTCAGATAAAACCAGCTTTTTTAACAGTTCAAACATAGAAGCATTAGCCGATTGCATATCATCCAGAAAAAGCACTAAAGGATGGTTAAGCGCCAACAAGCGTACAAAACGCAGTATGGCCAATTCAAATCTATTCTTGGTCGCCTCAATCCCCACTTCTGGCAAGGGCTCAGGTTCACCGACAATAATTTTTAAACGAGGAATAAAATCGGTGACCACTTTCAAAATGCCGCCCATTTTTTCCAGAAGAATATTTTTGAATTGTTCGTATTCATTTTCAGGCAAACTCAGTTGATAACGAACCAGTTTGTCTAAGGCTTGTCGCAGCCCCTCATAGGTATCACTTTGTTGAAACTTATCAAATTTACCGGTCGCCAGAAAACCATGGCTTAAGGCAATTTTGGGAACCAGCTCTCGCACCAAACTGGTTTTACCGACACCGGAGTAACCCGACACGGTGATAAGAATATTGTTTTTATTCTCACATAAAGTGTCAAAGGCTTTAAACAATATTTGTGTTTCTGCTTCACGGCCATAAAGTTTCGAAGGCAGCTCCAAGCGTGTTGCCACATCATGTTCACCTAAAGGAAATACCTCATAAATATTCTTAGTTTCTTGCCACTCTTTAAAAGCACGTTCCAGGTCCAGCGTTAAGCCCAGTGTACTTTTATAACGATCTTCCGCCATTTTTGACAATAATTTCATGACAATGGCACACAGACTGTGCGGTAAAGTGCTATCACACTCTTTTAAATCTTTGGGTAAGGTTGCCATATGGCCAAACAGAATAGTCATAGGCTCAGTGCCACTAAAGGGAACATCTCCGCTTAGGTATTCATAAAATAAAATGCCCAAAGAATATAAGTCAGCCGCTTGGGTTAAAGGTCTGTTCATGCGTCCTGTTTGCTCTGGTGCGATGTATTCCAGACTGCCTTGCAATAAGCGCGGCGGATCGCTTGGCACCATCGTACGATTTAATTCTGTGGCAATGGAAAAATCGGCGATCTGAATCGCGTTGTCGCTGGGACGTATCCAAATACTCTGTGGGTTAATATTTTTAAAAATAAGTCCCGCTTCGTGAATTTCAGTCAGCGTTTTAGCCAGAGAAATGGCTAAGGGAAAAAACTGATCTAACTCCAAAGGCTTTTTAGTCAAAACCTCGCTTAAGAATTCGAAGCCTTCGTCCTTTAACACCAAATCGGTTTGCGTGTCTTTTTGAGCCCAACCTACCACCGTAGGAAAATGCCCCTCATGAGGCCCCAGGCGTTGCAATAAGGCCGCCTCATGCTGTAATTGAGCATGGTCGCCTCTTTCTATTTCTATAGGCCTTAAGGTTTTAATCAGGAATTTTCCGGTACCCCCTATAGCTTTTACCCTATAAATCAAGTACCTACCGTTTACCCCTAAAGTGCTTATAATCTCATATGGACCAATGGTTTGCATGGTTTTTCCTATTATTCACCCTAAAGTATAGTCGAACTAATAGGATTAATAGAAAGATGGCTTCCTTGATGTAAGGCGTTGAAATTAATGGCTTATATAGCGTGATCGTATTTAGAATGACGGTATATACCGAAAGCACTTCAAGATGCGAACTGACATTATTGCTATTTTCTAAAAGATCTTTTTTATTACTTTTCCCTGTGGGCCGTCATTGCGAGGCGCGTAGCGCCGTGGCAATCCAGGACAATCTCTATGGATTGCCACGCTTTCGCTAAAGCGAAAGCTCGCAATGACGGCCCACAGGGA
>CAMFJO010000112.1 GCA_945956945.1 uncultured Legionellales bacterium
CTCGCATCCCCTAAACCTTGGCGCACTATGGTAGCTGCGGTTTGGGTGGTATCAATGACGGTGGTGCCCATCAAGGAGCCGGGGCCACCGTCTATCACCAAATCTATTTGATGCTCTAAAACTTCACGGATCGTGCTGGCGTCAGTCAAAGGTAAATCTTCTTCGGGTAAAATAAGTGTGCTTACCAATAAAGGCTCTGTCAATAAAGACAATAAATGCTGACAAATTATAGAGCCCGGGATCCGCACGCCAATGGTTTTACGTTTGGGGTGCAATAAGCGATTCGGCACTTCGCGACTGGCATTTAAAATAAAGGTAAAAGGTCCTGGCGTTAAGCCCTTTAATAAGCGAAAAGTGCTATTTTCTACTTTGGCATAAGTACTTAAAGACGATAGATCGGCACACAATAAGGTCATTAAATGGGAGGCGTCTAAACGACGAAGTGCTCGCAGACGATCTAAAGCGGATTTATCACCGAGATGACAGGCCAACACATAACTGGCGTCAGTCGGTAAGGCAATGAGCGCTCCTTCGTGAATCATGGCAACCGCTTGCTTTAATAAGCGATCCTGAGGATTGTCTGGGTGCAGGGTAAAAAATTGCGCCATATACGCTATTTATCCGCGCGCTTATGGTTGCGGCATAGATAGAAAAAACGCCCTAATTTACTGCATAAACTAAGGCGTTTAACAATCAACAAATAAAACTACTCAGCTGAATCATCAGTAGTGTTGTCAGTAGAACTACTGTCAGAACTGCTGTTGTCGGTTGTACCTTGATCAGCAGGTGCTGGAGCAGCAGGTGTTGCTGGTGCTGCATTGCTATTCGTCATATCGCTATTAGCGGCAGGCATTGCGGCACTGTTATCTGTAGATTGATCTGCTTGCGTTGCGGATTGATCATTAGCTTGTGTATCAGAGCTGCTGCTGCTGCCGCCGCCGCAAGCCACTAACCCAAGACTCATTACCAAGGCCAATACGCCTAAGCCTAGTTTTTTCATTACTTAAATCTCCATCGATGTTAAAAAATCACCATTCATAACGGGTTATACCCTTTGCCCAAGAAAAAGCTTTTTTGGTAGTGCCTTTTCAAGTATCTAGATTCGGGAATACTCGTCACGTACAGCATAAATACTTTCCTAGTAAGAAACAAACTTGTGGGTATAAAACCTACAAGATTATTTCCTTTGGGAACATTTTTGGATTGTATGCTAAGGCACTGCAGATGCAGCACTCCGATAAATCCAAGCCTAAAACTAGCATATCTTTGGGGTCGTCACAAGCTCTTTACCACGATAGAAGTGTATTTTTAGCTTATTTTTTCATGCTCGCGGAGGTTTTGCTTAAAAAGTAAACGTTGGTTTGTCGACAGATGTCGTATTTGCACTGATTCTACCCATTTTGCAGCTGAAAACCCTTCCTTACCAGGTCCTAATCCATTTGACTCTGTCTAGAAATATGTTAAATTGTACGTATTAAACCGCTCTCTCAAACCAAAGGATACACGATGACGAATCGCACATATTTTAAGCTAAATGCTATCGCTTTTAGTCTGGCATTGCTACTTCCCTTATCCATCACACCCGGTTTTGCTGCTGATGATAACAGTGCCGTCAATCTACCGGTTGGCCCCAATAATGGCCGCCTACAAGCACCTCTCATCATTCCCCCTGCGCCAACCATTGATGCTAAGGCCTATATCTTGATGGATGCGAATAGTGGGAAAATTTTGGGTGCCAGTAATGCCGATACACCATTACCTCCTGCCAGTTTGACGAAACTGATGACCTTATATATAACCTTTAATGCTTTAGCCCATGGCCAGATTCATTTGGACGATAAAGTTCCCGTCAGCCAAAAAGCATGGCAAACCAGCGGCTCGCGTATGTTCATTAAACCCGGTGATGAGGTTACAGTACGCGATCTCATACAAGGGATTATTGTCGATTCTGGCAATGATGCTTGCGTGGCCATGTCTGAATTCCTTGGCGGTAGTGAAGATTCCTTCACCGCTCTCATGAACCAGCAAGCAGCACGCCTCGGCATGAAGAATACCCATTTTACCGATTCTAACGGGCTACCTAACCCAGATCACTATTCATCTGCGCACGACATGGCTATTTTAGCGCGCGCTATCATCACCCAATTTCCCGAATACTACAAAGGATTTTCACAAAAAGAATTTACTTATGCCGGTATTACACAACAGAACCGCAATCGTTTACTATGGCGTTATCCCAACACCGATGGTTTGAAAACAGGCCATACGGATGAAGCAGGTTATTGTTTGGTAAGTTCAGCTAAACAAGGCGACACACGCTTTATTGCGGCTGTATTTGGCGCTCCTTCCGACAATGCACGTGCCGAGGACAGCCAAAATCTATTAACCTACGCTGCTCGCTTTTATGAAACCAAAAAACTCTATAATGCCAATCAATCTTTAGGCCAAATTCGCGTCTGGAAAGGTACGGACAAATTGGTGAATGTGGGCGTGGATTCTGATTTGTATCTTACTATTCCCGCCGGACGTTTCGATAAAATCACCACGCAAACCTTACTGCCAGGCAAGGTAAAAGCGCCTATACAAAAAGGCCAAACCCTGGGCAAATTGACTATTTTAATCGATAATCAGGTCATTGCAGAACACCCTTTAGTGGCCTTAAAAGCGGATCCTGTCGGCGGCTTGTGGACACGTATGTTTGATAGCATCAGTCAAACGGTGCATGGTTGGTGGAATAAGGAAGAGCAGAAATTTTAATGGGCCAGGATTCCTTACTCACTTTTCCTTGCTCTTATGTGCTGAAAATCGTCACGACCACGGAGGTTAATTTGACACGGTTGTTGGCGATGATAAAACCGCATGTACCAGAGATTGTGGAAACCGATATCACGGTAAAAACCAGTCGCGAAGCGAAGTATGTCTCTTTTTCTCTTCACTTTAAGGCGCAAAGCCAGCAGCAATTGGACGCTTTGTATCGAGATTTGACCGCGCAAAAAGAAGTTGTTTTTGTGTTATGACTGTAAAATACCCCTACTGGGTGCGTAGTGACTGATAAGGAGCCTTGATATGATTTACGGAATTATTATCGCCGTCGTCGCAGTGTTTCTTTTTTCCATGTTCAATGTGCTGATGGAATACGAACGCGGTGTTATTTTTATGTTAGGCCGTTTTTGGAAAGTCAAAGGTCCAGGCTTAATCATTCTGGTTCCCTTGATTCAACGTATGGTAAAAATAGGATTACGTACGGTGGTCATGGATGTGCCCAGCCAAGATGTTATTTCACGCGACAATGTCTCGGTCAAAGTCAATGCCGTGGTTTATTTTCGTGTGGTTGAACCCGATAGGGCTATCATTCAGGTTGAAAATTATTATGAAGCGATTAGCCAATTGGCCCAGACAACGCTGCGTTCTGTTTTAGGGCAACACGAATTGGATGAAATGCTCTCAGAACGTGAAAAGTTAAATATTGATATACAAAAAATACTGGATGAACAAACCAATGCTTGGGGCATTAAAGTGGCCAATGTTGAAATTAAACATGTGGATTTAGACGAAAGTATGATCCGCGCCATTGCCAAACAAGCCGAGGCTGAACGCGAACGCCGCGCCAAGGTTATCCATGCAGAAGGTGAGTTTCAAGCTTCTACACAATTGACCAAAGCAGCGGAAGTATTGGCCGTACAACCGCAAGCCATACAATTGCGTTATTTGCAAACTTTATCCGATATAGGTCAAACGAACAGCACCATGATTGTATTTCCTATCCCCATGGAAATGTTGAAGGCCTACCAAGGGGCTATTTCCATGGCGCCGGAGAAGAAATAACACTTTTACTACTTAAACTGCATGTCTATTTCCGCTTGCCACTCCGCAGACGGAGGGGTTTGAGCGTAGGTACGCGCGGATTCACTGTAAAAAGCCAAAACACCATCATTCGGATTATCCTTGTATAGGGCTGTAAATCCTGCATACGCCGTTGCAAAATCACGTTGTAAATACGCTTCGTAATAGTTTTCAAATGAAGACAATTGCTGAATGTGCAGCGCACGTTCAGTGGGATCGGCGATGTTATCCAATAATTGCCATACTGTCATGACTTCACTGCGGCCTAGTAAACGGATTTTCCCTACAGGTCGTAAATGATAATTATCACTCTTCAATAAGGTGCTTTTAATCGTATCACTCAATAGACATTGGGTATGAAACATTTTATTTAAGGCTTCCAGTCTTGAAGCAACATTGACAGTATCCCCAATGACGGTGCCTTCAATATGCTGATCTTCGCCGACAATTCCCAGCATTAAAGGACCGCAATGTAATCCCATGCCCACCTTCAGATCCATATTGGGTCTGGTTCGGGCAAAATCCGCAATTTTTTGTTGCATGAGGACACAGGCCTCCAGGGCTTCGCGGCTTTCACCCGGAAATAAGGCCATGATACCATCGCCCATGAATTTATCAATAAAACCATGATGACCATGAATCACCGGCGTGACTTCAGCCAAATATTTATTAATAAACTGGAAAGTCATATCAGAACTGTTTTTTTCAGAAAAACCGGTAAAATTGCGTATATCCATAAACAATACATTCATGTCTTTTTTGACCGAGTCGCCCGCATCCAGGTTAAAAATATCCTCTTGCCCCAATTGATTCAAGAAGGGTTTAGGCACAAAA
>CAMFJO010000113.1 GCA_945956945.1 uncultured Legionellales bacterium
TACAAATTTGAGCTGAAAAAGCGGAGTTTACACCGGGTAAATGAGCATTTTTCAGATCTGTTAGTAAGTAGGAACAATACTAGAAAAATAGAATGAGTGATGGTTTGTGTGTTCATAAGAGTAAGTTTAAGCTTAGTCTTAAACGGTAAATTTAACATCTCCCGATAAGGAGTATAGAATATGCAACGTTTAATACAACAAGGTTTTACCTTGATCGAATTGATGATAGTCATTGCCATTATTGGTATTTTGGCGGCAATCGCTATTCCACAATACAGTAACTACGTGGCCAAGGCCAAATTTGTGCAAGTGCAAAATACTGCCATGGCTAAAAAACCGGATGTTTCTGTGCAAATTATGGCGGAAGGCAAGGTCAAATGCACACCTTTGGCAGCAACGACGCCCGATGCTACGCAAAAAACGGCTGGTGTGGCCATTTCTGCCGATTGTGTCATTACGGCAACTCCCTGGTCTGAAGGTTCTATGACTGCTGAGGATACTTATATTCTGGTCCCGACCTACAATCAAACGGACCATACCATCAGTTGGACTGTAGATGACAACAGTGGTTGTAAAACCAGCGGGCATAACCTCTGCTGATTTAAAAACAAAATGCAATATATACTGATCGCATTTAGGGTTGCGGTTTTTAAATATTTGTAAAAATGAAGTCTGAAGATTCACAATAGCGCTATTCCCCTGTGGGCTTATAGAGAATATTGCATTATTGAGGTCATACCTTATCCCTGTAGGCGATCATTGCCTCCAATGATCGTCGAGGGGTTAGGCTTTACTCAATCAACATACGGCACCCCCTAAGTTTTTTCTTTATAACGATAAGATTCTAAGACCTGTTACATTTGGTTAAAATGTCAACAGATCCTAACTACCTCCCCCTTTATTTTGGGATAAATAATCGTGGTAATCAATGACACTCACACCGCCAGCATAGAATTCGGTATTCCTTTATTAGATTTAAGGGCATTTGATGCCAGTCATATTCCTTTGGATCTCATCGATTCCAAATCAATACGGCATCACCACTTACTTCCCTTATACCGACGTGGGGATAATCTCTATGTCGCCATCGCCCATCCAGCTGCTTTATCAGCCCTCAATGAATTTAAATTTACAACCGGTTTAAACACACACCCTATTTTGGTAGAAGACACACCTTTAAACTTATTGATAGAAAAAGTATTAGCCTTACAAGCAAGCAATGCTTTAGCAGATTTACCAATCCAGGCAGATTTAACCACCGAAAAAGAAACTTTTGATGCCGATGACACTCCCGTCACCCGGTTTGTCCATAAAATTTTAACCGATGCCACGCATCAGGGGGTTTCTGACATTCATTTTGAACCTTTTGAAAAAACCTATAGAATACGCTACCGACGGGACGGCGTTTTATACGAAGCAGCGAGTCCACCCCCTGCCTTATCACCCCGCATCACAGCACGCCTTAAAGTGATCGCGCAATTGGATATTGCTGAGCGTCGTTTACCACAAGATGGTCATTTTAAAATGGCTTTATCTGATTCAAAGTCATTGGATTTTCGTATCAATACCTGCCCAACGATCAATGGTGAAAAAGTAGTGATTCGCCTATTGGATCCTGCAACAGCACAAATTGGTATAGACACTTTAGGTTTTGAAACACAGCAGCAACACTTATTTTTAAATGCCTTACAAAAACCACAGGGAATGGTATTGGTGACAGGGCCAACAGGTAGCGGCAAAACAGTATCCTTGTATGCCGCTTTAAACATTTTAAATACGGAGAGCGTCAATATTTCTACCATTGAAGATCCGGTGGAGATCAACCTCGCCGGAATCAACCAAGTTTCAGTGAATCTAAAAACTGATTTTGGATTTGCTTCTGCTTTAAGGGCCTTTTTACGTCAAGATCCCGATATTATCATGGTGGGTGAAATTCGCGACCTAGAAACGGCTGAAATTGCCACTAAAGCAGCACAAACAGGCCATCTGGTCTTATCCACTTTACACACAAATAGCGCGAGCGAAACCTTAACGCGTTTACTCAACATGGGTTTACCAGCCTTTAATGTGGCCACTTCTGTTTCCTTAATCGTTGCCCAACGCTTGGCACGCCGCCTTTGCGCTCACTGCAAAAGGATAGAAACGATTCCACTTAAAAATTTACTCCAGATGGGATTTGCTGAGCCTGAGATTGACAGAGATTTTACACTCTTTGCGCCACACCATTCAGGCTGTCAACATTGTCATGGCGGTTATGCCGGTCGCATTGGCCTTTATGAAATATTGCCTATCTCAGCTAGCATCGCGCATACCATCATGGAAGGTGGCCATTCTTTCGATATTTTACAAGTTGCCTTGAAAGAAGGCTTGCAAACTTTAAGACGCTCCGGTCTAAATCGGGTACGAGAAGGTTTAACCAGTTTAGAAGAAATAAATAGGGTCACATAATCTATTATGATCAACAAAACGCAATCAAATTGTTATGTTTGGAAAGGATACAATACGCTGGGTGAAAAATTAAATGGCGAAATCTCTGCCTCAAGTTTAGTCTTGGCCAAAGCTCAGATTCGGCGCCAGGGCATTATTTTAGACTCTATACAAAAAAAGCCAGTGCGGTTATTCCTAGGCAAGCAGGCAAAAAAACTAAGGCCTACTGACATTGTGCTTATCTTGCGGCAATTATCAACGCTGATCAATGCGGGCATTCCCATTGTACAAAGCTTAGAACTCGTGGCGGAAGCCGCCATTAATACCCATGGCAAACAAATGTTATTTGCCATTAAAGCAGAAGTAGCCAGCGGTACCCCTTTTTCGAAGGCCTTAGCACAATATCCGCTGTATTTTAGCGCTCTAACGTGCAATCTACTGGACGCCGGTGAGCAATCAGGAACTTTGGACCAAATGCTAGAACGCGTTGCTTACTATGCCGAAAAAACAGAGCATCTCAAGAAAAAAATTAAAAAAGCGCTCGTGTATCCAAGCACCATCGTCGCTATCGCGCTCTTCATTACCATGGGGCTACTGATTTTTATCGTCCCTACCTTTAAACAAGTATTTGAGGGTTTTAATACAGCTTTGCCCTGGGTTACCCGCGCTGTCATTGGGCTGTCTAATAACATCAAACACTATGCCTGGATTATGCTCAGTGCTGTACTCTTAGGATCGTACGTTTTTAAACGTGTCTACCACCAGAATGTTTCTTTTGTACAAAAAATAGATAAATTTTGCCTCAAACTCCCTGTTTTTGGGGCTATTTTAAGCAAAGCGGCGGTAGCGCGTTTTTCACGTACTTTAGCAACGACCCTGGCTGCAGGTTTACCCGTGGTTAAAGCCTTAGAAGCGGTTGCCGGTGCTACAGGTAATTCTGTATTTAGCAAAGCCACCTTAAAAATTCGTGATGAAGTCGCTCAGGGGCAAAAAATTCAAGCCGCAATGCGCTATACTGAGGTATTCCCACCTTTAGTGGTGCAGATGGTGGGAATAGGCGAAAGTGCTGGTTCATTAGAGTTCATGTTGGCCAAAGTTGCCGAGTTTTATGAAGTCGATGTCAACAATGCAGTGGATAGCCTAAGCACCCTATTAGAGCCTATACTGATGGTGATCTTGGGGGTGTTGGTCGGTGGCTTAGTTGTCGCCCTTTATTTACCCGTATTTAAACTAGGAGCAGTCATACACTAATGGAACTATTTAACGTTATTAGCAGTTCTTTTGGACTGCAATTTACCATCGTTTTGGTTTTAGGATTGCTGTTCGGCAGCTTTTTAAATGTCGTCATTTATAGGTTACCCCGCATGCTATTTCGCCAATGGCAAGAAGAATGCCAAATTTTTTTACAGGAGACTAAGGACAAACCTGCCGAAAAAATCAATTTATGGGGGCCTGGTTCACATTGCCCGCACTGTAAAACCGCCATTAAGGCTTGGCAAAATATTCCCTTGTTAAGCTTCATTCTGCAAAAAGGACGGTGTGCGCATTGCAAAACCAAAATCAGTTATCGCTACCCTCTGGTGGAATTATTAAGCACGCTTATTTTGCTGTGGGTACTATGGGTATATGGATTTACACTCGTAGGATTGGCTTTGGGGGCATTGAGCCTGGGCTTAATTGCTCTGACCTTCATCGATTTAGATGAAGAAATATTACCCGATAATATAACATTGCCCTTGTTGTGGTTAGGTTTATTATGCAGTTTACAAGGATCTTTCATTCCCCCCGAAGATGCCATCTTGGGGGCAGCGGCTGGTTATGGCTCTTTGTGGTTAGTAGGTCATATCTATAAATTATTAAGACACAAGGAAGGTATGGGTCAAGGGGATTATAAATTATTAGCCTTGTTAGGCGCCTGGACCGGGTGGCAGACACTCCCCTTCATCTTATTGTTATCATCGGTGATAGGCGCCCTCGTAGGGCTTAGCCTCATTGCATTACGCCGCCATACTTTACAGAAACCCATCCCCTTCGGCCCCTATTTGTGTTTCGCTGGATTTATCACCATTATTTACCCGCACTGGCTACAATCGTTTTACCAATGGATAGGTCCATGATGTATCGTATCGGTTTAACGGGTGGTATTGCCAGTGGCAAGTCCACCGTAGCGCGTCTATTTGCACACCAGGGTATTGGCATTATTGACGCAGACGTCATCGCGAAAGAGATGGTGTTACC
>CAMFJO010000114.1 GCA_945956945.1 uncultured Legionellales bacterium
CATTTTGGTTTCGGCCGCGGTTATCTGGTGTCGATGGCCAACCCAGATGAACAAACCCGCCAATGGTTAAGCGAACAAGGCTTACAAGCGACTGATCCCAATTGGGAAACACGCAGTGCTGAAATATCCTTACTGGGGCGCATTCATACCACTAGCCACGTTTCTGCCTTGACCTTCAAAAATGAAGATACTACTCTAAATTGGCAAGGGGCTAATAGCAAGATGATGCTATCACCGGGCTTAAGCAATCTAAAAGCCAATGTCACCATCGGTCCTTTATCTTACCACCAAGATCGTGTCTTACTTGAGGTACCCAGCGCCAAAGTCAATGTCAAACTACGTTACAAAAATGGTCTATGGGTTGGCTCTTCAGAATTACAAGTCCCACAAATTACCACGCGTCTTGATGATAAAATGGAATTAAATTTGAGTAACTTGTTACTGCAAGGTAATTCTAATGTCAGTGGTGACTTATTGGGAAGCATGATTACTTTGGGCGCCGACGATCTGCAATTGGGTAAAACGGATTACGGTCCCTTCAGTTATAACCTGGATATCAAAAACATAGATGCCAATGCCTGGTTAAAACTAAGAGATTTAGCAGCACAATACGATGCGCTGATGAATGCCGATGCATTACAATACAACCTGCGCGTAACACAATATAAACGAGGTTGGTTTTCTTCGAATGCTCAAATGGTATTGACTATCAGCCGTGCTAAACCCACAGGACTTATCAAACGACAACTCCACAGTTTGGCTAGAAAATCTGAGCTATTGCTCGTCGGCAGCGAAATCAGCAAAACATTGCCGACTATTATTAATAAAGGCGCTCAATTTAATCTACAGCCTACGCCAAACCACGCGGAGCCCCAGATGTTTCAACTCAACGCTTCACTGACCTTCCCTAAGGTTTTGCAAGCACGTGATGTCGGTGAATTGATTGAAAAGGCAGAATCTCATGTCAAAATTATTTTCTTAGAAGATTTAATTAAAATAGTCACGGCACACCAGTATCCGGAAAAAAACAGCGCTGATATCGATGTGACCACAAAAGCTCTAATCAACAAATGGCTTGCTTCAGGCTATCTCAGCCAAAGCAATAACCAATATTTGTTTTCTTTGGATTACTCCCAAGGGAAATTGAGTATCAATGGTAAAACGATTGCGGATTCGGCCGCTGAAGCCGTGTCCAATGATGTTCCTGGTATAGTCGTAATGCCGGCCGCAGCAGCCGCCAGCGCTGTTATTCCTGCAGCGAAGTAGGATAATATACCAAGCGCACTTGAAGATGCGAAAAAATGATGGGAGCGACTCCAAAACAAGAACCATGTCATCCTCGGCAAGGCCTTTAGGCCGAAGTCGGGGATCCAGTATGAAACCTTATTTGAAACTGGATCCCAGCTTGCGGCTGAGCGCCTGTACTCGGTACTCCGGGTAAGGACATAGCCTTTGTTTTTTTCTTTCAAGATCTTTCATATATCGGTAGTTTTCGCATCTTGAAATGCCGTGGTTATCTCCAGATGCAGCGTTAATCAAAAGAACATCCTTCCTATAAGCTTAAAAAAATCGCGCCAAGCACCTGTAATATTATAACGAGAAAATGCGCGAGCAACCGCAATAATTTTCTTATTCGTAATCAATGTAGGCGATTCAGGCCAAGGTCTAAAGGGCGCACTTAAACTAGTTTTATCCACATTTTTAAGCAACATCAGATTATTAACATAGTCATTGCCTGATTGAATATCCTGATAACCTGAGCCCGGATAGCCACCCCATGGAATCAAGCCAAAAGTATTGGCATAACCCGAAAAAATATTAACCGTCACAACCCCATAGCGTAAATTCAGGAGAGCTTGTTGTAAACAAGCTGTTTTTTCAAGTTCTTTCTGGGTTTTTGTATCGATCAGAATCATGGCAGACAAGGTTCCCCACAGTTTGCTATTCGCAAATTCAACCGCTGCATGGAGATAAGAATGGGTATCCTTAAAAGGAAGATACACTTGCGACATGAAGGCTGCCCAAACTTCAACCCTAAAAGCGTATTCATTTTGATGGGGATCCAAATCGGTCATCAACATCCACGGTTGATGGGTCGCATCGTGCAGGCCGATTTTTTCCAAATGGGGATATTGCTTTTCCAGTAGCGTAATACGGTCATTCGTACCCGGATAATAATTGGAGGCGATAGACATTTCCCTCATATAATGGCGGATAAAATGCATTAACCTTAAAGAACCATCCCATCCTTTTGGCAGAATCAAAACCCTAGGCGCGCAACAGGTAAATCCACTGTTAAAACCTAACATAGAGACAATATTTTTAGCTTGATAATGAAAATCTTCTTCCTGCCATTCTCCTGGAACGATAATAATCGGGGTCACACAGCCTAATTCACCTGTAATAGGAATATTCAATAACCGATGATCCTTTTCTTTATTGCTGATACCTTTAGATCCACTGCCATACACAATGGCTTCAAAGGTCTTATCAGAGCCCGTCATGTGTATCGCATCGACCAATGGATGATAAGAAACATAATGCCCGACACTTGCTCCGCCCTCAATAACCCGTATCACCCCCGCATCCATAAAGGGTTTGAAAATTGTGGTGAGAATATCCGATAAATAAGCTTTGACAGGATTTATCTTGATAAGTACCACATTTTTTTGCGCGATTAATTTGTGGAAAGTGTCATAAAAAGTAAGATGTGCATAATTCCCAGATGCCAATATCAATGAAACTCCGCCTTCAAAATGCGGATCTTGATAATTTTCTTGGTATTGATCAAAATGTTCAACACGAGTCCCAGATTGTAAATACACCGTTCCCTTGACACCGCGCCATACAATACCATCTTTAAAATCCTGTGGAAAAATATCAAATTGAACCCGATCGCCTTCCTGCTGGATGTTCTTGGCAAACCGCGGTTTACCATAATCACGAATATCTTCTAACATCCGCAAATACAAACGAGTCGCTAAACCCGCAGAGCCAGGCGTTATCGCCGAAGTAGCATAGTCCCAATGCGCTGTAGGCGTTTGCTTGCTCTGTGCATCCAGAACTATCCACTCATCCATTATCTTTAATATATTTTGCTGTACTTGTTTCAGTAAAGCAATACGTTCATTCAGACTCACCTGATGTGCCCACCACACCTGCTTTTCTTTTAATTGCTTTAAATAAGCATCAATCTGTTCTTGGGGTGTATCTTTTATGGGAGTGGTTAAAGATTGGTTTGAAATATCCATACAGAAGCTCCTTTCCGTTTGGTTAAAGTATAACTGATGGGAAGGTACAGGTCAAAAAAGGAAAAATTAAGTACTGAACTAAAGATGCTCAAGCGGCAGGGGGCATTCTTAATATTTTAACATCTTCAACAATTTTTTTAATAATGGTTTTAGCCTTATCCAGTAGAGAAGCGTCTATATTGTCAGGATCCATAATAGTAAAAAATGCCTGAAGTTGTATTCTTTTATTATCAATAGCTTCCGTCACTATCATTTTCTCTGATAGCAGAACGTTTTCAATATCTTTATATTTCTGTAGATTCACTTCCGTTCTGGTTAGTGGTGCAGCGCATTGCTTAAGTTTTTCTTCTTGAAGGAGTCTTGCGGAATCCGTTTTGGCTTTTTCTATTAAAGTTTTTATAATTTTCTGCCTTGCCAATATAAATGGCTTATTTTCGCTAATATATTGGTCGCAGGCTTGTATACTCGTATGAGTCTTTTGTAACTCTAATTCGATCTCCTCAAGTTCCGTCTCCAGGATATCAATATCAGAAATTAATTGTTCTAATTTTCTTTGCTGTTGGAACCCAGCTTTTTCTGTAAAGTAGCCACGAAGTTGAGACAGTTTTGCGCTCATACAATATACCTCCCTTTTAAGTTTATTTCCTCAAAATAAAATTTTACCATAAAATGCTTAGAAATCAACTGTATTCAGTATAATTTATAAAAAATAATTAACTTAGTGAGTGGATGGGTATATAGTGACCGTATTTAATTAACTTTGAATTCTCTCCTGCCACCTTAGTGGCAGGGAAGTTTTGGAAAACACGAATAACATTAGTAACTTTTCGTACCTGGAGTTCGAAAACGAGTGGTAGATGTGGATGTACCACCATTCGAGCAACTAGCTTGGGTATTGCCTTGAAGCGATGGCGATGTACTCGAACCACTGGATAAGGGGCTATCCGCAGGAAGCAGGGCAGTAAAAGGTACCGCAGATGATGTCGCGTCTTCTCTGTTAATCACCTCTTGAACAGTTTCGAGAGCGTGCTTTCTATTTCTCCAAAGTGAGGGTGAAGGAGGAATCGAACTTTCGGCTACTCTATTCTCCATTTGAATCTCTATCGCAGCCAAAATTCTATCTCTATTCTCTTGTAAGAAAGTGTCATCCAGAACGCGCTCGCTAATAGCAATATCTAAAGTGCCTCCAAGCCATTGTTCAAATGTTATCATAATGGAATAATGAAGGTAGCCATCCGCAACTTCAAAATAGATTGTTTCCTTATCGGCTTTTCCTTTTGCTTTGTCACTTGATATTGATTTCAGGTGATATCCTTGAAAAACAGGAGAATCTCTGTCTCTTATACA
>CAMFJO010000115.1 GCA_945956945.1 uncultured Legionellales bacterium
CCAATTATTTTGATGCCATTCAAAATAACACGGTCAGCAGCACAGTGGATACTTCTACTGAGTACACTAACTTCTTTATGCAAGGCCCTTATGCGCGTATTCAATTGGATGTCGCCTAATTTCATTGCTAAAGAATCGTTCTATCGTAAACGCCGGATTATTCCGGCGTTTTTTTAGGAATAATGAAAATCAAAATGACTGCGCCTAAGCCACTCATTATTATCACCGGTCCTACTGCCAGCGGTAAATCTGCATTGGCGCTTAATCTATGTCCTCACTTTAAAGGTGAAATTGTGAATGTGGATTCGGCGCTCATTTATAAACATTTAAACATCGGTACCGCCAAACCTTGCCCTGCAGAATTAAATGCCGTACCGCATTACCTGATCGATATTCTAGAGCCTGAATTTCCTTTTTCGGCAGGTCAATTTTGCACTCGTGCTAAAGAAGCCATAGAAACCATCGAAAAACATCAGCATATCCCTTTTTTGGTTGGCGGCACGATGTTGTATTTAAAGGCGCTGCTCTATGGCCTTTCCGCTCTTCCCACTGCCTCCGCAGAAATACGCGACGCCATTGTACAGGATGCCGAAAAGTACGGTTGGGCAGCATTGCATGAACGTTTAAAACAGGTGGATCCTAACGCCGCCGCGCGCATACACGCGAACGATCCGCAACGTTTACAACGCGCACTGGAAATTTATTATTTAACGGGCGTTGCACAAAGCGATTGGTTTAATACCCCTAGAAATGGTCTGGCAGAAAACTCGCATCGCGTGCTCATGATTGCCATTGCGCCATCCGATCGCGCTGTCTTACACGAACGCATCGCCCAACGCTTTGATGCCATGCTAGCAGCAGGATTCATCGAAGAAGTCGCAGCTTTAAAACAAAATCCCCTCTTGCATGCCACACTACCCGCTATACGTGCTGTGGGCTATAGGCAAGTATGGCAATATTTAGACGGCGATTATGATTATGCTACCATGCGAGATAAAGCGATCGCCGCTACGCGGCAATTAGCCAAAAGACAACTAACCTGGCTGAGACGTTGGCCAGATGTGCAGTGGTTTGATCCCACGGAAGATAATTTTTCAACTGCCGTACAACAGTGCATTCAGCATTTTCTTCACCCTTAAATTCATCTAGCAAAAGAGGTTCAAATCTACACACAGCTATCCTTGCGATCGTTAGGTATGGTATCCTGCAGCTGTTCTTTTACTTCGCAAACCGTTTAGGGCCTGTGATATTAAAACGAGTAAAATGGGTACCAATACGTTCCAATTGTCGCTAAATAGGGTTAAGGATTAGCTTCAAATTTGCACGTATTTTCACTCAATTCCTAGTTTTTAACTTCGATAAACGAATGCCCACAGTTCCTATTTTTTTAACAACAAATAAGGTAAAAAAATGATTAAAAAAATTACATTTTCTCTCTTGGTGGCTTTGGGTTGTACGAGCGCTTTTGCTGCTTATGCGGATGAAGCAACTCCGCCTACACCGAACAATTCCGATGTCAATTTAACCGCGCCTTCTCAGGAAGGTTCTTGGTCTTTGGGTCTACAAATGAATTATCTTCAACCCAATACAGCTTTTGATTATGACGTAGAAACTATCCAACTTGCTGATGGCAATCCTCAATTTAAGACAGATACGGTTAATACTGATTATAATTTGGGTTGGGGCGCAGATGTCACTTATCATTTTGCAAACACGAGCCGTGACTTAACTTGGGCTTACACGCACTTAAGCACTAATAACAGTAATTCCGGGGCAGATACCAGCGCTAGAGTGAAAAGCGATTATAACGCTGCTGATTTTATCTTTGGCCAAGTAATGGCTATTGGCGATCGTTTTAATGTACATCCTTTCGTGGGGCTACGTTATGCTGGTATAGATTATAAAACAAGGGTGCAAAACAATAATGTATATGCTGATGGCGCACTGATTGAAGCAATCGCCTATGAAAACACCGAATCTCACTTTCAAGGCTTAGGTCCTCGCTTTGGCAGTGATGTGGCCGTTAATTTGGGCTCCGGTTTCTCTCTACAGGGTACCTTAGGTATGTCCTTATTAGTGGGCTCTCTAGATCCTCGCTTAAGTTTAAGTACTTCAATGAACACGAATCAACCCAATCCCACTACGAAAGTCGTTCCTGAAACGGATGCCAAATTGGGTGCGATGTACACAATAGATTTCAATAGCGGTTATTCTGTAGGGCTAGAAGCAGGCTATCAAGTCAGCAACTATTTTGGCGCAGTAGCAAATAGTAGTAGCAGTATTACTGATACGAGTACAGACTATAACAACTTCTTCATGCAGGGCCCTTATGCACGGCTGCAATTGGACATTGCATAGTAGTAGATAAAACAGGATGTTTCCTACAAAACGCCGGATTATTCCGGCGTTTTGTTGCTATTTTTTAATAGATATCTTCAACAGAAAAAGATTGTGGTGGTAATCCTTGCTGATGCAAAGCCCACATTTTTTCATAGGCTGCTTCCATGGCTTTGACTTTAGCCGGCATATCCAATAAAGGTGATTGTGGCAATTTCTCTTGAAATTCTTTTTTTAGCAGTGCAAATTCCTGTCGGTGTAGACCAAAATGAATGGCTTTTTGCCTATAATCTTCTCTGTCCTTGGCAATAAACTGCTGTGTTAGTATGGGAGAACCGGCTGCTTGCATAATACTCTTTCCCGCACGAGATAAAGGATAATCTCCTGCCAAGGTCAATACAGGCACTCCAGCATAAACAGCGTCACAAGTGGTTGTCACCGCATTGACTTGCCAGGTATCTAAAAATAAATCCATATGCTGATGACGCGCCAAATGTTCCTCTCGTGGCTTATAGGCAGAAAAAATCAAGCGATTAGGTTCTACTCCCCTTTTTACAGCTTCCTGTCGTAAATTCGCTGCAATGATGTCATGTTTGGATAATAACCACAACACACTGTTGGGAACAGCTTTTAAAATTTCCATCCATGCTGTGAATACCGCAGGTTCTATTTTATAGATGGCGTTAAAGCAACCATAAACAAATGCACCGTGGGCTAAACCCCAATCCGCACGAGTCCCGGCCAATTGCGAACAGATTTTTTCCTCGTGATTAATGGTTATAAACGTATGCGGCAAATAAGCGATCTTTTCACTATAATGTATCTCTTCTTCTTCCTGAATAATGGTTTTATCCCCTAAAAAATAATCTATAGATTGGCTACCGGTAGACAAACAATAACCCAGGTAATTCACTTGTAGCGGCGCCGGCCGTAAAGCTAAAATGGCAAAACGACTACCCGTTGTAAATCCAGCCAAATCAATTAAAATATCAATGCCATCGGCAGTGATTTTTTTAGCCGCCGTTATCACATCATCCTTCTCAATGTCTACAAAATGATCGACACTTTGCTCTATGACGCGGCGCGCCTCACTGTTATCATTGCGGCCATAAGAATAAGCAAATAGTTCAACTCGTGCTCTATCATGTAGTTTGAAAACGCTTTGGATCAAAAAAGCCATGGGGTGAACTCTAAAATCCATGGACAAATAACCAATGCGCAAACGCTTGGGTCGGATTAACGGTACCACATGACTATTTTTCCAATTGCAATACTTTTTCTCCGTACTCGCAGAAAATCTTTGGGAAAAAATATATCTACTACGCAAAGACAAGGGTAAAGTGATTGCCGTCCAAGGATTTAAAGACAATTGCGGATTATCCAATCTTTGCCGTTCTATCGCTAAAACCAGATTTAAAGCTTCATCTGCTCCTTCAGACCACCAGGACAATTCTTGTTTTGCAAAAAATAAGGTATGTTGCTGATCCAGAGTAAGGTTGTTGACAGATTGTAGTTCACTAACCAATGTTTGTAATTCAGGGTAATTCTCTATTTTGGTATAGCAAAACGCCAAATCAAATTGGGCAGCCCTATCATCGGACTTTATTTTAACACATTCCTTAAAACAAAGGATGGCTGCCTCTAGGAGACTCAGGTGTTGATAACATTTTCCAGCAGCATAGATACTCGCTAAGGTGGGGCGAATATTCGATGCTTTCTTATAAGCCTCTAAAGCCAAATCAAAACGACTGAGACTAAAATAACATTGCCCCATATAATAATAGGCATCGTGATCTTGAGGAGAATGGGCTAAGCTAATTTGAAAAGCTTTTATGGCTTCTTCCCATCGCTGTAACCGCCGCAAAATAGCACCCTTATTAAAATAGCCATCCCGCACTCGCGGGTTAAGTTTAAGCGCTTTTTCGACATAAGTTAAAGCATCTTCACCTTCGCCTAAAGCATCACACACCGAAGCCAGATTAACCCAAGCTTCTGCTTTTTGCGGCTGCCGTTCGATGGCTTTTAAATAAAGACTTTTTGCCTCTGTATATTCTTTTTTTTGATGGTGCGCTAAAGCCGTTTTATAAGGATCGTGGCTAGGCTGATAAGAGATCAGCATGGATTTCTTCCTTTTTAACATCAGCCAAACTCACCCACCGAATACATTGATCGGCACCGGATAAATGTGCGGCCTCTAACCACAATTTATGGATGGCATCTACACCTGTCTCTTATACAC
>CAMFJO010000116.1 GCA_945956945.1 uncultured Legionellales bacterium
CTCTTTTTCTTCAATCTGCAAATCAACCTGATCCAACAAAGGCTGTAAACCAAAGCTAATAGAAAGATTGCGAATACTTATCTTAGACATACTATTTTCTCATTACAATTCAACACAAAACAGGACAAAACCCCGATTAGGGGGCATAGTTTAGCACATTTTGGTTATAACAGAAAAGAACTGATTTTTTAGGCTTTATCATTTCGCAACACGCCTAGTATATTAGGCCAAATGCACTGGAAGATACGAAGTAAAACAGAAGAACGGTGTGAGACGCCTCAAGGTTTGGCTGTCTCTCAGTGTCAAACCGTGCGCCGCATGGATGCGGCGCCCGAGCTTACAGGGAGGTATTCACAGCGTGTTTGACACGAGAGCAGCCAAATCTTGAGGTAAAGACTTAAAATTGTCTAATTCGCATCTTGAAGTATTTTCGGTTTCTACCTCGTAACCATTAGCACTGCTTATCCGCTAAGACGCAGCAATCAATGAAACTTATCCGACATATCCACTACCGGCTGCGTACTTTTGGTACTCAGCAATTTTATAGTTTTGGCATTCAGATCAAACTTTTTAAGCTGAACCATTCTAATAGTTTGATCCTCATACGACTTATAATAATAACGGAGGCCTTGCGGATCGCGCGCCGCGGTCATCAGGGTTGAATCCGTGTAAGTGACACCCTGAGACACCGATCTTGCTAAACCCACAGGAATATCAAAGTTATTCAGAATATGAAATACTTGCTGAATGCCCTCATCCGCATTCTTGGCCGGCGTTGCCGTCACACTGAAGATGGCGGCACGCACAAATCGGGAAGGCGGTGTAAAATCACCGGGCAATCCTATCATTCCATTACCTTGACCAAATTGCTGAAAAGTTTGTCCATCCCAAGTAATCTCTGGTACATTGTGCGTATTGAGTGAAATATAATTACGAAGATTGGTCATGTGCCAATCAAAGGTTGGCGAATTGGTAAATACGCCTAAGGGGTTATTGCTCACCACCAATTTACCGCCCAAGGGCTCAATGGCAATACTAGCGCCCGATTTATCATACACCACATAATGAAATGGGGGTGTTTGCGGCCCCCAACCCGCCATCACGGTCGGTGTAATGACCACAGCACCACTTTCAATGGCTTTACGCACTTCGGCAACGGTTGCAAACTGCGTTAATACCCAATTGGGAAAATCGCCAGGAGAAAGTGCTTTAGCCTGATTTTGTACCGTCTCGGGCGCGTATTGGGCATAGGTCGGAAAATAGAATGCCCCTACCGCCAATCCTTTTTCATTCAATCCATCTAAAATATCTAAATCCTTAAAAGCAATTGCGCCCACTGCTGCGTACTTAGAGGTATAATGCATGCCTTTACCCATGGGCGTTTCACCTACAAATGAATAATGTCGAGGAACAACTGCAATGGAGGTATCAATATCAATGCCAAATTCCAGTGTACGCCCATGCACAATAGCATTGTCTTTGGTCTTGAGCATAATGCCCGTACAAGCCATAGCCATAGATTGCATGGATAAAAAAGCCACGAGAAAAGCAGCCACTAATGAAAAACGTCCTTTACTCTGGTGTAACACAATGTATCTCCTTATGTGAAGGCTTCCAGTATAACGAATTGCAGGTGATAATACTACGGCTTATGACTTCATGAAGTATCTTATCAAGACCCTCTGGTTTAATTTTTTAAAATAAACTAAAATACACAGACTACTTTCCCCCCCTTTAGCGACACCTTAATTAAGGTGCCCATACGACTGCCGTGCGTCATCCAACGGACCTAGTTTAGATAGGATTGGAAAGTTATGCAAAATAGCACATTCATTAAAAGTGAATAAGGGATACTCACTATCAGAGGAAATCATATGAACAAACTCTATGCTGTATTATTGGGCGGACGTATAGAAGGTTGTAATACCGAATTGCACGATACAGTTTTTGTTGTCGGCCCCTCTTTAGAGGCCTGTTATCCCCAATTGGTGCAAAAATGGTTTGGGGATACCCATCGTCTACACATTGATTCTTCCGTGGAATTACATCAAGTGGATGGTTATGACATTAGCCTACACCGAGAAAAACCTGCTGAAAATGATTTACATTTATTCTTTGTTAATTTTGGCGGCTATCAACCTGGCGTTTTTGGCGAAACACATCAGGTACAATTTTATGTCGCTAAATCCAAAACTCAAGCATTACTGCGCGCGCGTGGAGCATTGTGTTTGGGGTTACACGAACAGCACTGTGATGACAATCTACCGGTAGATGATATTTTATTATTAGATAGCGTTGATAATTTTTATATCCATATTAATAGTGCCAACGAAATAAAACCTTTGGCTATTGAGTCTTATTACCGGAAATTGGATACAGAGAAAATCTTGGTTTGCTAGATATTTTAAAAGTACAAAAGCGCGGAAAGACCTGCCCCTAGGTGTAGCACCGACGCCGCACTTCGGCGGCGTACGGTTCATACCACCCGATTAATGGCTTAAGTGCGATTACAACTGTCAATTTCGCAGCGGCTGGTATGCTTTTCACAATAATTCAAGGCATGATCGCGCGCTTTACTACGATCGGAACCATAATCTCTATAACGATAACCATCTCGACCACGCGCCACACAACGCCAATCCTTATTGCCGCCCCAATTAATATTATTATCCAAAAAACCATTATTACCGACAGAAACATTGGGTCCCGGGGTATTAATGTTAATATCCGCAAAAACAGGTTGCACACTCATTAAGCCTAAGGCCAAAATACTCGTCAACCATAAAGACTTATTTTGTATTTTTTTCATACTTTCTCCTCGATTTGAACCTATATAAAGATTAGGGTCTGTTGACATTTGGTTTGTCGACGCGAAAAATAAGGGAATCGAGGGAAAATACACGCAAATTCGAGGCGAATAGTGGATACTATTTAACGAGAATTTGCGTCTGTTTGCACCGATCCTACTCATTTTGCAGCCGATTAACCCAATGTCAGCAGACCCTAAAGATAGAGTATACCCTATTTTTAAATTCGCATGCTATAAGATAAAATGGTTTATTTTGAAACAATTTAACTTGAACCACAATCAGAATAATAGACTCTTTAAGATGTGTCTATTTGAAGCTAGGCATCTCCGTTTCCCCTATATAATCGCCGTTTAAAATTTTGAAAAGAAATTGCGGCGCAACGATTTATCTTAAGGTTAATTTGGAACCGTGCTTTTCATTTGTTTGTAATTTCTGCTGTATGAGTTTGTCCAATTCAAGATGGAACTTTCTTCGATTAGGGAACATAAAATCATTAGTCTCTTTCCCGTTTTCATGAAGGTGAGTATCAAATTCAAAATCCCTTAGCCAAGAGGGGTGTCGATTATAAATACTTAAAACTATAACTTGTTTATGCTTATAATCCTCCAGAAATGCTTGGAGTTTATTCTGCTCTGGATTTGGAATACTATAACCTCTATACAGCATCTTTTGCTCCCCCTCCTCCATTATAGGTTCATATTCATTGAAATACAGCGGGGCTTTATCCTCAGCAACTTTTTTATACGGGTCTATATAGCGTATAGCATAGCCCTGTTCTTCTATGTTTTTAGCAATGTTTTGTTTTTCCTTATCAAATTCAGCCAGTGTAACTGTTTTATGTATCCTTAATGGGACATAATTTTCTACAGCTTTTTCGGCTTTCTCTAATAATTTTTTTTCAGCTTTAGTTAATGCTTGCTGTTGTTGATTTTTTTTATAGATTGTACTTATCTTGTTGACAAACCCATTATCTTCCCTAAAGGCAAATAAAAATTTTTCTTCTAGCTCTTTTGCTTTCTCAGGTAAAATATAATAGGGACACATAGCTTGATCCATAAACTCGAGATCATCTAGTTGATTTGCACTGACAGACATGAATAATCTTTTCATTTTCATATGGTTTACTTCATGACGCATTGTGCGAATAAACTCCGGAATACCGACATATTTTAAATTAATTATTAATTGATTAGTCGGATGATTAAAAAAACCGGCCGATATATCTGCTATCGGCATTAGTACGATCCGATAAGAGGGGTCACTGAATACAAATTGAAAATCTATTGCAAAAGAAGGATCTATTTCTAAAATTCTACGGATACTTTCACTTACAGCAAGCAAATATTGATCTTTTTCAATGGAAGTTAGCATATGACCCTTATATGGACCGGTAACATTCACTGACATTTTTTGCCTTATTTGATCGACAGACATTATTTCCAAAGAAGACTGTTCTTTTAGTGGTGAAACTTGCTTTACTTCTGGGGGTTGAAAAAAGCCACCCTCTACGAGCGCTGACTTCACTGGGCTAGTTGGTATATTTAATTTTACAGCATCAGTAGGAAAAATTTCTTCAGATACCATCGGAAAAACAGGGGTTGGATAGGATGCGCGGCTACTAGCAGGTAATGCCACTTGACCGCCTTGATCTTTGAGCATTTCAATCAATATTGGGCCAACTTCTGCAATAAAAAGACCGCTCATTACAACAACCATTGAGGTCAGTAGAATTTTTTGAGTAGTTGACAAGCTATTC
>CAMFJO010000117.1 GCA_945956945.1 uncultured Legionellales bacterium
CGCGCTGCGCGCTTTTCGCGAGCATTTTTTGCCACGCTTTCGCTAAAGCGAAAGCTCGCAATGACGGCCCACAGGGGTTTGGTGTTATGGCGAGGTTTTATATCCCGTAATCCTAAGTGCGATCACTATATCATACAAATTTTTATTAGGCTGGTTAAGCAGCTAGTTGTTATTTTTGATTTTACTATTATATAATATAACCCTTCATCGCACTACATTTCTGGTGAATATAATCACAGCAATCAGAGTTTAGGTCCGACGCCAAAAAAGATGCGAAGTGCACAGTTATAGGATAGTTAATAATTTATAAGGTGAATTTATGCGTGAAAATGAACCGGGTATAGTAGATATTAATGGCGGTGGCAATAAGGGTTCTGCTGATAATAGCTATGTGATTACCCTCCCCGAAGATGAAGAGAATACCTCCTTACTCCCAATGACGAATACTACTTGTTTAAAAAAAGCAGGATTTTCCGTTGCGTTCAGTATGGTTGTTTTAATGAGTGGCGCTGCAGGATTTGGTGTGGGAGTTGGTATTGATCAATGGTTGGATTTAGGCATACCAACCATCGCGGCAGGTATTTGGGGTGCTAGTAGTAGTGTTTCGCTTATTACTGCAGGGTTCTTTGTGGGAAGAATTGCTGTACCTCTGTGCCGCGGCGAGACATGCAGTGATGCATCCAAGATGGCGCTGACCTTTTAAAAATAATAGGGCCTGTTTACATTGAGTCTAGTGAAGTGAGATGTTAACAGGCTTCCAGCATTTACCGCGGTATGAATGTTATCGTGAATAGTTACCCATATGAATGTTGTTCAGGGTATTATCTTAATCCATAAAATGCCACAATAGCCTGCCACGCTTCTTCTGCCGTTTCCACATACTGAAATAAGGTTAAATCCTTTTCTGCTACCATGCCGGTTTCTACTAACCAATCAAAATTAATTAATTTTTCCCAAAAATCACGCGCAAAAATCAAAATGGGAAAAGGGTCTATTTTACCGGTTTGCATCAGGGTTAAAGTTTCAACCAATTCGTCTAAAGTTCCAAAACCACCGGGGAAAACAACCATGGCTTTAGCCCGAATTAAAAAATGCATTTTACGCATGGCAAAATAGTGAAATTTAAAGGTTAATTCAGGGGTTACATAGCGATTGGGGCCGCGTTCGTGCGGTAAAGATACTCCTAAAGCAATGCTGGGTCCGCCAGCGCGTTCAGCGCCGCGATTAGCAGCTTCCATATAACTGGGGCCGCCTCCGGTCACGATGTGTAGGCGGCTGATATCCCCATGACCTCTAAATTGTGTGACTAAGAACCCTAATTTTTCTGCTTCTGTATAATAACGGCTATAACGCAATTTATTTTCAGCAATTTTGAGAGCCTTGTTATCAATCGGGGTGTGTTGTTGAATCGCTTCTAGTTCCTGCTGTGCTTTACTGGGTTCTGGAATGCGTGCGCTGCCGATGACCATCACGGTGGAATGTACATTGGCTTTACTTAAATACACTTCGGGTTTTAATAATTCCATCTGTAAACGCAAGGGTCTACATTCTTGCGCTAATAAGAAGTCTTGATCCAGAAAAGCGGGTTGAAACAGCGCGTCATCGTAAAATTCAGCGTCTCTTTCCAGGATGATGTCCTTATCTTTTTTCATGTAATTCCTCTGACTTGAACAGGTGTACTGCTAATTGTGGATAAGGGATGGCGATATGCGCCGCATCTAAACGGACTTTAAATCGCTCTAATAAATCTGCCTTAACTTCGGTATAGTCATCTTTATTGACCCATAAACGGGCAATGAGTTGTATGGCATTATCCCCTAAGTTTTGTACTAAAACTAAGGGCGCAGGTTCAGTTTGCACTTGTGGATGGTTTGCCATTTCTTGCAATAGAATTTCTCGTGCATATTGAATATCGGCGTCATAATCGATGCCTAGGCTGACATCCAAGCGACGAACTTTATTATAGGTGTAGTTGGTGACACTGTTACTAACGATTTGATTATTGGGGATAAACAGTGCTTCATTGCCCAGCGTATTTAATACGGTTAAGAATAAATTGATTTCGGTAACGGTTCCGGCTGCATTCTGCACGCTGATATAATCGCCAACTTTAAAAGGCCTTAAAAAAATCAACATAAAACCCGCTGCAATATTGGATAAAAAATCTTTTAGGGCAAAACCGATGGCCAAGCTGGCGGCGCCCAATACGGTTAAGAGCGAGGTACTTGCGACGCCCAGCGTAGTCAATGCACTGATGGTGATAAAAATAACACAGACAATATAAATTAAGTTGATTAAAAATCGTTTAAGGGTAGGATCACCGCTATTCTGTATTTTTTTAATACACTTTCGTTGCAAATAACGCGCTAAAGGCAAGCCCACGATGAGTATAAAGGCGGCAGCAATAAGATGGGGCAAGAATGGCAGTAACCAGCTTTCAATCAGATCCCAAAGCGTTTGTACTTGTATTATTTTGCTCAAAATTTCCCCCATTTACAATCATTGTATGTTATCATTCTATGCATAAACAAAGAGACACACCATGCGAGATCACAATATACAAGAAATTAGCGCCACAGGCAAAGTGCCGTGGCGCTTGTTCATGCTTTTATTCATGTTTGCTACCTTAGGGCAACTGAGTGTCGATCTGTATCTACCTTCCTTACCTGCCATGAGCCATGCACTTCGGGCAAGTCCCGGACTGGTGCAATTGACTATCGCCGTTTATCTATTTGGGGTAGGTTTATCCCAATTGGCTTATGGTCCATGGTCGGATGCGGTAGGGCGCCGCAAGCCGTTATTAACGGGGGTGGGGTTAACGGTTGCCGGAAGTCTCCTTTGCTGTCTAGCGCCTAATATTCATATTTTAATCCTCGGGCGTTTATTACAAGGTGCTGGTGCCGGTGCTTGTAATTCGGTAGGCCGTTCTTTGATCCGTGATTTGGTCTCTGGACATTATCTATCGCGCTTGGGCGGACAAATGGGGATGGCAGCGTCTTTTATGGTGGCGGTGGCGCCGGCCATAGGAGGCTATATAGAACATTATGCTTCTTGGCGCGTTAGTTTTTTAGTTATTTTTCTTTATGCCAGCAGTGTATTGACCTTATTGTGGTATTCTTTGCCAGAAACACACCGAAACCCCGATCCGCACGCTATCAAACTTAAAAACTTATTGCACAATTATGGACAATTATTAATGAGTCCCGTTTTTATGGGGCATGCGATTTGTGCCGCCATTGCTTATAGCGGCATTATCGCCTATATGACGGCAGCACCTTTTCTATTGCAAACCACCTTGCATCTATCGCCCGTACAGTTTGGTTGGTTGGCCTTATTGAATGCTTCGGGTATTTTTATGAGTGGTATGCTGAATAGCCGTTATGTGATCCGCTATGGTGTGGGTAGAATGCTGTTTTACGGCATAACGGGTATGGTATCAGGTGCTAGCATCATGTTAATCATCGGGGCTTTCGGCTTTTTAAATGTCTATGTGGTGGTATTGCCTATGGCTTTATTTTGCATGGGCGCAGGTTTGACTTTCCAAAATGCGAGTGCCGGCGCCTTGGAATCCTTTGGTCATATTGCCGGTTCTGCTGGCGCCATCTATGGGACATTGCAAATTTCCACCGGTGCTGTGATTAGCGCCTTGATGGCTACTTTGCCTGCCGTTACCCAATTGCCCTTGTCCTGTATGCAATTGGGCTTAGCCTTATTGGCGGTAGCGGCATGGTGGTGGGCGACAAGAGGAATAAAGAAACCACGGGTTATGGTGGTAGAATAGTGGGTTAAGCGATTTGCAAATTTAAGAATAGCCATAACGGTTTTTTAGTGTTTCAGGTAATTTTTGTAGTCTATTCGCCTTAGGGGCAAAAAAATAACAACGGCTTTCTTTAAAAGATTTAAAGCAGCTTTTCATGGAATTATCCAGATCCACAAATGGTTGCGAATTATCTAAGCCTTGCGCAATGTAATGCAAGCGTAATGCAATAAATAGCGTAAGCTGATTAGTCACTAATTTAATTTCAACGCTATTAACGCTTTGATTATTGTATTGATAGGTTGAGAGAGGGTTACGGCTTATTTCATGCAATAAGCCCATATCGTCCAAAAGATTCTGGATATGGGCTATATCCGATCCATCTTCCACCGAAGGTAGTAACCTACTAGAACGCCGATTGACGGGGGGCGTTATCGTCTCTTTAACATAATAAGGGCTTCGTTCTTCTGAGATGATGTAGCTTATCATATCATTTTTAAAAAATTCACTCTTAGTAGTCATAATGAACCATTTAAAATCGAATAGTTCTACAGGTCTGCTATTGCTCTGTGAAATAGGATGATTTTTCTTTAAATCCGCAAGAATTGCTTTCAACATGGGTTGTGTGCTTTGTTCAGAAGTTTCTTGAAATATTCGGATGGCGATGCCATATTGTAGACGATCCCATTGTGTTTCTTCATTCGAAGTAGAAGGGATAAAATTAGTATTGGGTTGTTTGTGTAGGCGCTGTCTCTTATACACA
>CAMFJO010000118.1 GCA_945956945.1 uncultured Legionellales bacterium
GGCTTATTGGAATTACTCCTATTCAATGTCCTATAAACCAAATTTTGATTAGAACTAATGCTCTGGTTTCTGGATGAATCATTAGTTGGATTAGAACCCATATCCTGGCTTCTAGATGAATCGTTATTTGAATTAGAATGAATGCCGGGGTCTCTAGATAATAAATCTTTTATTTGCGGATTATCAGTATAATCACTGGCACACTTTTCCATCCTATTACGCATAGTTGCATCGGCACCATACGCTAACAATAAACGCACCATTTCGACATTACCTTTGAGTACGGCCCAATGCAGAGGGGACATCCCATAGTGATTCGACTTATTTACCTCTGCGCCATGCTCTAGCAATAAACGCACCATGGATAGATTATCTCCTTGCACAGCAACAAGCAAAGGAGTCTCTAGAGATATATTTGATGCATTTATGTCTGCTTTCCTGGCCAACAAGAACCTTACCATGGATTCATTATTACTTATTACAGCAGTATGTAAAGGAGTGCCTTTCTCGCTGCCTCGCACATCTACGTTCACTCCCCACTCTAATAATGCCTTTACCATTAACGGATTATTGTGGTCTACCGCCGCATGCATAATATGATGTCCGTCTTGCGCATCTGCCTTTATAGTTTCATCTCTATTTGCCCTTTTCCCCCATTCCATTAATAATTCGAATAAACGAAGAGCAAGGGGATCCATCGTCTCTTCAAGAACTTCTTCTGGCAGCCATTGAAGATAATTGCCTGCCTCAATGTCCCCTTCTTCCCATAACTGCTTTAGTGGTGACGCCTGCCATGTGCATTCAGCCAAGGACTTTAAGAAAGTAGTTAGAAAATACTGATTGCCTGCTATTGCAGCTTGAAGCGCTACTGCGTTTTCTTCTGCAAACGCAAGTGCTTCGCCGATGTTATTTTTTTTAATAAGTAGAACCACTAATCCCCGTATGAGATCTGAATTAGCCGCCATAAATTACCTCGCTTTTTTTAATAAATAGAAATTGACTGACGCAGTGTACAACATTTAGTCTTCCCGGTCAAGTTGCTGTATTTTTTGTGCTCAATTTAAAATTGGAGCAGTATCACTAATACACCTTAGCTTAACCCATACCGCGACCAATTCGCTTGCTACTTAAATTAAATCATTTATTAACTAGACCTTTACCCCAGTTTTGTGCTAAAATATGCACAATCGAAGGTTATGAGGCGAGCGCATGAGTAGAATCAATCTACGGAAACTATTTGTTTTATCTGTCATTTTAGGACTAGCCACCCTATCCTGTTCAGTGAAAGCGGCACAAACGGCCAAACTGAGTGAACGTCCTGATATTCAAGAATTTATTCAGAAGATGGTGGCTGAAGACAACTTTGATGCCAAGTATTTGAATCATTTATTCGATCAAGTGGAGCTCCAACCTACCTCCATTGCGTCCATTAGCCAACCCGCCGAAACCAAAGATTGGACTTTCTACGAAAATTTATTTATCACCGATAAACGCGTCGCAGACGGTTATAAATTTTGGCAAAAACATTACAAGGTTTTAGATAACCTGCAACAACAATATGGCGTACCGCCCTCTATTATCGTTTCCATTTTAGGCGTTGAAACCTTTTATGGCGAAAAACAGGGAGAATACCGTGTGATGGATGCTTTAACCACTTTGGCCTTTGAATATCCACCACGGCAATCTTTTTTCCGCAAAGAATTGGCAGAATATTTACGCCTGATTCGCGATTACAACCTAGCGCCTCTGGCTTTAAAAGGCTCTTATGCTGGCGCCATAGGGATGCCCCAATTCATGCCCAGCAGTTATCGCTATTATGCGGTTACTTATGAAGGCACCCATCCTATTAATTTACAAAAAAATGAAGATGATATTCTGGCCAGTGTCGCCAATTATTTTAAGAAAAATGGTTGGCGCCGTGATGGCCCCATTCTTGCCCCAGTTTCTATTACCAAGAAAAATGCGCTAGACACTATCACGCCCAATGTAGCGCCCACTAAAACAATACGGGAATTATACAATGCAGGATTGCACGTAGAAGGCAATTACGATCCCACTTTAAAAGCAAACCTGGTCCTGTTAAATACATCGGATAAACCGCTCTATTATTTGGGCTTTAATAATTTTTACACTATCATGCGTTACAATGTCAGTGCGAATTATGCAATGGCAGTGTATACCTTGAGTGGTATATTAGAACGTTGCTGGGAGCAAAAAGCCAAGAGTTGCAGTATTGCAGAATCGGAGTGATCTAAGTCTTCTGCTTTCCAACCAAGGCTTTATACTCTTTGGAATCCGGATAATTGTAAGCCAAGACTTGCAAGGCTTTATTCGCTGGCTCTTCTAAATCTAATTGTCTGTACGATTTTACCATCAAAGCCAAAGCTGAGATCACAGCCGGTGCTTGTTGATAATCTTGCACCACGGCATTGGCACGGTTAGCGGCTGCCACATAAGCTTTTCTCTCATAATAAAATTGCGCGATATTGACTTCGGATTGCGCCAACATATTACGCAAATACACCATTCGGCTGCGCGCTGCCGCGGCATAGGGGCTATTCGGATAACGGCGTACCAATTCACCAAAATCATTAAAGGCTTCTTTTGCGGAACCTAGATCACGAGAAGAAATATCCAGTTGCACTAAATTAGAACCGAGACCCCTGTTAACGGTCGTATTGGCAATCCCTTTCATGTAATAGGCATAATCCACATGATCGCCACGTGGGTACAAATGGATATAACGATCAGCGGCTGCCGCAGACATCGCATAATCCCCTGTTTTATAATAAGCATAAATGATATTCAACTGAGCTTGCTCTTCATAAGGGCTAAAAGGGTATAGCGCATCGAGCCCCTCGAATTTATCCACAGCGTCTTTATAACTCCCCTTGGCCAAAGAAGCTTCACCCCCTTTGTAAATAGTTTCTGCCGATTGGCCTTTATAAATATCGGCTGGCGTTTTGACATCTTCCGAACACGCAGTCAGCAGTGCTGTTGCCAATAGGAATAAGAGCCAGGGTTGTTTTTTCATTATCCGTCCTTAAGTTACAATCGAACTAGAACTCGCATTATACGAAAAATTAGGGCAAAAAACAGGTTTAAAGTGGAAAAATAGTGGATTTACCTATATCATGTTTATAAAATACACAGTACGGAGCTCCTTAAACTTAAAACATGCCCGCTTGCAATCTCTAACCAATCAGGCCAGAATCCGCATTCTATTAATTTGAGCTGAAACAATGACACTGAAAACCGATCCGACACCTTCTTTATCCGCCATCGTCCCTCTAGAATGGGCAGGTTATCGACTTGATCGCGCTGCCGCTTTATTATTCGCACAATTTTCACGCAGCCAATTGCAGAAATGGATAAAATCAGAACAACTTCTGTGCGATGGCCAACCTTTAAAAGGAAAAGAGTTATTAAAGGGCGGGGAATGTTTAAGCCTTGTAGCCACTCCTTTACAAGAAACCACCGCCATAGCAGAAGACATCGCGCTGGATATTGTCTATGAAGACGAGGCTATTTTAGTCATCAACAAACCCGCTGGGTTGATCGTACATCCCGGTGCCGGCAATCCGAATCATACGCTGGTCAATGCGTTGCTACACCATTGTGCCCATTTAAGCACCTTGCCACGTGCGGGGTTAGTCCATCGCCTCGATAAAGACACCAGCGGCTTATTGGTCATAGCCAAAACCTTAAGCGCACATACCGCTTTAATACGACAAATGCAACAACGCTTAGTCAAACGTGATTATTTGGCCTTATGTCAAGGGATGATCACCGCTGGCGGTACCATCAATGCGCCCATAGGTCGCCACGCGCAAGCGCGCACCCGTATGGCGGTGCAAGATGGCGGCCGTGAGGCCATTACCCATTACAGAGTGGTAGAACGCTTTAGAGCACATACCTTATTGCGTGTGCAATTGGAAACAGGACGCACCCATCAGATCCGCGTACATTTGGCCCATATTCATCACCCCATCATCGGTGATGCCACTTATGGCGGCAGACCCAAATTTCCGCGTCAAGCGGATAGTACTTTAATAGAAGCCTTGCAAAATTTTCAGCGACAAGCCTTGCACGCAACGCAATTAGGATTAACGCACCCTCTAAGCGGCGAAGAACTTTCCTGGTCAGTGCCTTGTCCGGAAGATATGTTACAATTGATTCGTTTGTTACAAGAAGATACGAAGAATGCGGCTGGGATTAAAAATTGAAAAAGACAACTGTTGCAGTTTTTACAACAGCTGTCTTTAAAGGCTGAAAACTCAGGTTTTGTTGGTATTTTATTGGCTAATATCAACAATTCCTATCATCGTGTCGATCTTGAGGGCTTAATACCCTGTACGCTTTGAACAAGCTTTGATAATGCAGGATTAGCCTCTTCTACTTTTTTCGCGGCTGCGCGAAATACGCCTAGGTTACCGGATGCTGTCACCAAGCCATGACTGTCCACCGCCCTAGACGTTTTTGCTATGGTCTT
>CAMFJO010000119.1 GCA_945956945.1 uncultured Legionellales bacterium
ACGCAATCCTTCTTCATTTAGTTGATCGTCTGCTGCCAGCCACTCATTCACCGGAATGATCACACGAAAAGCATTTTTAAATTCAGCTTCCAATGCTTCAATTTTCCATTCTTCGCTAAAACTACCGACAGGAATAAAAGCCTCTATGGTTTCTTCCGTGACATCGTCTAACATCAGACGTATCGTTTCCGACACGTCCTCAGCAGCCAACATGGAATCGCGTTGTTCGTAAATTACTTTACGCTGCTCATTAGCGACATCATCGTATTCGAGCAATTGCTTGCGTATATCAAAGTTAAACCCTTCTACCTTACGTTGCGCACTCGCGATAATACGGTTTAACATGGGGTGTTCCATCGCTTCATTGGCTTGCCCTAAACGCCCTATAAAAGCGGCTACTTTTTCAGAGGCAAAGATGCGTAATAAATTATCGTCCATCGCCAAATAAAAACGACTAGAGCCGGGGTCTCCCTGCCGGCCAGAACGGCCGCGCAATTGATTGTCGATGCGCCGGGATTCATGACGCTCCGTACCCAAGACATGTAAACCACCCGCTGCTACCACGGTTTCATGCCGTTTCTGCCAATCGGCTTTATGTGCATTGATCTCTGCTTCGCTGGCATTCGTTAAACTGGCCAATTCACTGCTTAATTGTCCCCCTAATACGATATCCGTACCGCGTCCTGCCATATTCGTCGCAATCGTCACTGCACCCGGTCTACCCGCTTCTGCAATGATAATCGCCTCGCGTTCATGCTGTTTGGCATTTAAGACCTCGTGTTTTATTTTTTCAGCCGTTAATAAGCGTGATAAGTATTCTGAAATTTCTATCGAAATAGTGCCCACCAATACGGGCTGTTGACGTGTCACACAATCCTTGATTTCGGCTACTACCGCCTTAAATTTTTCTTCTTTATTGACATACACCTTATCAGGGTGATCCACACGCACGACGGCTTTGTTCGGCGGAATTGCCACCACCTCTAAACCATAAATCTGATGGAATTCATAAGCTTCAGTATCCGCCGTTCCTGTCATACCCGCTAACTTTTCATACAATCTAAAATAATTCTGGAAAGTAATAGAGGCCAGAGTCTGATTCTCATTTTGTACGGCCACATTTTCTTTGGCTTCCACCGCCTGATGTAAGCCATCAGACCAGCGCCGCCCTACCATCAAACGGCCGGTGTGTTCATCAACGATGAATATTTCATTGTTTTTAACCACATAATCCACATCGCGCTGATAAATAAAATGCGCCCTTAAAGCGGCATTCACGTGGTGCATCAACACAATATTCTGCGCATCGTATAAACTTTTATGGTTTTTAATGAGTCCCGATTCTGCTAACAGTTTTTCGATATGGGCATGACCTTCTTCCGATAAGAATATCTGTTTTGCCTTTTCATCCACATAAAAATCGCCTTCACTTTCTTCCGTAGCCTGACGCGTTAATTGCGGTGCAATGGCGTTGATGCGACCATACAATTCCGCACCGCCTTCTGAAGGACCTGAAATAATCAAAGGGGTACGCGCTTCATCAATTAAAATAGAGTCGACTTCATCGACAATCGCAAAATAGTTGCCGCGCTGCACCTTGTTCTGCAGGCTAAAAGCCATGTTGTCGCGCAAATAGTCGAAGCCAAATTCATTGTTGGTACCATAGGTCACATCGGCTGCATACGCGATTTTCTTTTCCTCAAAAGGCATTTGCGACAAATTGATGCCTACCGTTAAACCCAGAAAATTGTAAACAGGTTCCATCCATTGGGCATCGCGTTTGGCTAGATAATCGTTGACCGTGACCACATGCACACCGCGGCCGGTTAAGGCATTCAAATAAGCCGCCAAGGTAGACATGAGCGTCTTACCTTCACCCGTTAACATTTCAGCAATATTGCCTTGATGCAATACCATGCCGCCTATTAATTGTACATCGAAGTGACGCATCCCCAGGGTACGTAAAGCAGCTTCACGGGTCGCCGCAAAAGCTTCAGGTAATAAACTGTCCAAAGATTCGCCTTTTGCCAAACGTTCTTTGAATTGCGCTGTTTTTAGCTTGAAATCGGCATCGCTTAAGGCCTTAAATTCTGGCTCTAGGGCATTGATACGCGCCACTTGCTGATATAAACCGCGCAAAATACGGTCATTACGACTCCCAAAAATACTTTTGACGATCTTGGTCAATACCATGGTCACATTTTCCTCTCATTCAGTACAATTTTTTATCCATTACGGGGGGATATTGTACCCTAGTTTTTTGTCAAATGCTAAATAAAGGTTTAGAATCGGGAGTATAAGCAAGGGGGTTTCACGATACAGAATACAACGGAGAATTTACTGAATAACACTCAGCCCCTGTGGGCCGTCATTGCGAGGCGCGTAGCGCCGTGGCAAAAAATGCTCGCGAAAAGCGCGCAGCGCGGCGAGCGGTTTTGACGCACGCAGTGCGCCCGAAGGGCGAAGCGCGAACGAAGTGAGGGCTGAGTCAATCCAGGAAGATCTTTATGGATTGCTTCGTCACTACGTTCCTCGCCATGACGGCGCACAGGGAATAGCGAGTACATTAGCCACTTCGCATATCCAGGTGCGTTGGGTATATATTATTTTTTTAAGGCAAGTACATGCATTATAAAAGTATCTTGGAAATTATAGAAAAATCGCAGGGTTTGCAAAAGCTGCAAGCGCACAGCCTCGCCTTACAAAAAATAGCCGAGATCGTCATGCCGATCTTACCTGAAGAATTACAGCCGCACATTAAAATCGCTGATTACCAACACACTATTTTATACCTGGAATTAAAAAGTGCGGCTTTTGCCACACAATTGCGTTTTCTATTACCTTCTTTACTACAAACGCTGTGTTTAAAACCGGGCTTGCATCGTTTGCGAGAAATTAAATATTATGTGCAACCAAGACAAGATTGATAACAGGACATTGCATTAAGGCTGTATTGTTGTTATAATAAAAATTGTTTTCTGCTTCTCACAGCCTTGAAAATGCGCTCTGTATTACATTATTATAAGGAGATATCCTATGCCTAGTCCTAATTTTTTTTTAACTCAAACACAAAATGAAAACGCTGCTCCTACCTCCAGCACCTTGTCACCTGTACCTTTTAATAACGACTCATTACAAAGCGGTATGGCTGCTTTTGATGCGGGTTTAAGCGCGCAAAAAACGAAAGAAGCTGATCCCGAACATTATCAGGGAGAAGAACCATTCATTTATTTTCACGAAGCGGCTCAACATTTTAAGCAAGCTACTGAGGGACAAATCGATAATCAGGTTTTAAGCTTAGCCTACGGCTATCTCGCCCTCATCCACTTCGATGGCCTGGATGGCGGAGAAAAACAACAGGATATCACCCCGAACATGCTGCATGCCTGTGAAGCGATAAATACGCTAGGCCAAAGCGATCACGGCTTAGAAAATATACCTCGCGATTTCCAAAATAGCTTTTTAGACATGATCGAACGGCTTTATGCGCAGCGCCTGGAATATGAAGATAGAAACCAGTGGGCTGGCCGTCTGGTACAAGAAATAAGAGAATATAGAGAAAAACAAATTCCTTTCGCCGGCCTGGATTCTTACAGATTAGCGAATAAATACCGTGAAGAAAAAATAGCCGCTATCGATACGGTTAAATTAACCTTTAACCTGCTAAAAGAGATACATCCTTCGGCAGAGATGAATAGCGCCTCTTCTCCTTCTATCAATAAAGTGTGTTGATAAACGCCATCATCTCTCAGTAAAAGCGGGTCGAAAGACCCGCTCCTCCTCGTGTAAAAAAAGATCCCTATTTTATTTTTTGGGCCCTTGGTTTAAAGCAGGCTGATCTTCCCTCAAAGGTTGCAGCACAGATCGATATTGAGCTTGATGATGTTCATTTATAAAGTTCTGAAAACATGTGGCTCCATTTAGCCGGCTATTCTCACCCATACCCTTGTAGATCTTATAGTCGTGGCTAACGTTTAAAAGATCCTCTTTACTGCATCCTAAAGTCATCCTTACCGCTCTTGCACTGGCGGTACTAACCCCTCTAGTATCCGTTAAAGGATTAGATAACACACGATCCATCACTTCGGCCATATTGTCGTAGCGCTGTCTTTGGGTGCGAATGACCGACAACAGGCCTTCTTCTTTAGTCTCGCTGTAATTTCTGAGAAATTGGCGGAAAAGATGTGGCGCAAGTGGCATATCTCCTTTATCCGCGTTGTCAGCATATTCAGGCATATCTTCATGTGGTGTTAGCTTAGCCTCTGAGTTACTTCTAATACGGCTCCTCGCCACCGAATTCAAGCCAACTGGGTTAGGCGCAGATGCAGGGTTAGGGTTAGCACCCGCATCTACATTTTGACTCGCGCTACTAGAACTAGAAGAACTGGCACTAGAAGACGCGGCTTGGCTGGATGAACCCATACTAAGAGG
>CAMFJO010000120.1 GCA_945956945.1 uncultured Legionellales bacterium
ACGCGATTCCTCTACGTCTCGTGGGCTCGGAGATGTGTATAAGAGACAGCCTGTTTACACCCCAAACAGTCTTTGGCTATCTATAGGCAGGGACAAAAAATAGGCACATTAGGCGCCTTGCATCCCGCCATAGCGGCACAATGGGACTTAATAGGGCCAATATTTGTATTTGAACTCAATTTAGAGGCTTTAACACTGGCAACTTTGCCTAGGTTTGCTACACTTTCAAAGTATCCTGCCATTAGGCGTGATTTGGCTTTTATAGTGGCTGAAAGCGTGAGTTATGATCGTGTTAAATCGACCATTCGATCGCGGAAGGCGCCCTTTGAAGTTGTTGATATACGGTTATTTGATGTTTATCAAGGACAAGGGGTAGCCCCCGGTCATAAGAGCTTAGCTGTCGCCTTAATGTTGCAGCACAGCGAGCGCACTCTGGTCGATGAAGAAGTAAACGACTGGATGGCAAAAGTGGTGCAAGCCTTATCCACGGATTTGGCAGCAGAATTACGGAATTAGTGTTTAACGCAGGAGCTGTTATAGGCTCCTCAGCGAAGGAGTGTAAAATGGCCTTAACCAAAGCAAATCTGATGGAACATTTATGCAGTGAAATGGACTTGGATCGCAAAACAAGCCAAAAAGTGGTGGAATCTTTTTTTACCATCATTAATGAGGGTGTTATCAACGAGGGTAATGTCTTGTTATCCAAGTTTGGTAAATTTATCACCCGTGACAAATCCCCTCGTCCAGGCCGTAATCCTAAAACGGGTGAGGCCGCAGAAATATCGGCACGACGCGTGGTTGTTTTTCATGCGGGTCAAGTGTTGAAACAGCGTCTGGCGGGTGTATTGCACGGCACTGCTACGAATGAGGATGAATAGTTAAATCTGGTCGGGGTGACTGGATTCGAACCAGCGGCCCCTTGCACCCCATGCAAGTGCGCTACCAAGCTGCGCCACACCCCGAAGAGGCCAATCATACCTGATGTCTTGTCGGTTGTCACCTTTTATTTTGATTAAAAAATAATTAGTTTTAAGCCCTAAAATTAAAAAACCACTGCATTTTAAGATAACAATGGTCCTAATTCCTCTGGGGTGCAGAAAATCTTTTGTTAAATCAATAGGGTTTTAATAATACCTTGAGTTGTACAGTAGTTGTGCTTTTAGAATAATCATGATACGATAGAATCGAAGCGAATGGCCGTAGAGCTATTCCTGTCATCCTTATATTCATATAAAAATAAAGCGAAGAGGTAATCTAATGAAAGAAAAACATCCAGGTGGTCAACCTGTGGTCAAAACACTGACTGAGGAAGAGATTTTTGAGAACAATAAGAAAAAAATAAAAGAAAAGATACGAACATTGGGAGAATTAAGCAGGCACATATTATTAAATCCGGAAGAAATTACCAGATTCGAGGGTGTTATCCAACTAGTCGGACACAAGTGGCACACGATTTTAAACCGTAAGAGATCGTGGGATACCAATCATGAGATGAAAGGGCTAGCAAATGAATTAGATATTGAAATAGCAGCTCTTGAAAAGAAGATAGAAGAGAGAAATACAGCAATAGAAATAATGACGCTAGCAGGTATGGAAAAGCAATTAGCGAAAAAGCTAGATGCATTACCAGAAAGCTTATTTCATTATCTTTTCGAGAATGCAGATCGTTTTGCAAGTGATGCTGTGGTGCGAGAAGAAGCAGAGCAATTTATTGAATCTTACTACACCGAACTTGTTCAACTGATGGGCCATGATTTAGGTGAAAAAGATTTTCAAAGAACTCTTACAATATTTTACAAACTTAAATTGCAATACAATTTGGATAAAGATAAATGGACCAAGATGTTAGGAATGCTGTTGGATGCAGATACCTTAAGAACCCCTGAAGGAATAGGAACATGGTTGCGCGCTAACAGTTACTTGTCTAAAAAGTTCATCAATTCTAATGTAGCTGAGTTGACAAATAAAGATATTGTCAACATATTTAAAATAGCTTTTTCTAATGATGAAGTTAGGAAGAAATTTAAAGATAATTTACCGCAAAAAGAATCCAATGAGTTAGGGATTCAGACTGCCTTATTCAATGGTTTTGAAACCATTATTTTTCCGCACCGGGATCCCTTCACTGCCCGTCCTGATAACATTTCATCAGAAAGATGTCAGGCCTTGGCCGTAGCAGTACAAACAGCGGTATTTGTTGATGAGCCAAAGGTGCAAGCAGAACAGAGTAAAGAACAAGAAAAAGAAGAAGAAAACAGTGGCGCTAGACTTTCTGCAGGATTACAAAAAATAAAAGAAAATGCAGCAGAAGTTGAAAGATTGACCGACTCAGTGGAAAAAACACGGTCTCCTTCGAACAGATTGTCTTTTTCTTCTGATCTTCTTATAGCGCCCGACTCACCCATATCGTCTAAAAAGGGTGCTCCTTCTCCCTGTCGTGTTGAAACAACACCAACAGGCGAAGTAGAAACTAAAAGTGCTTTGGTGAAGTAAAATAAAAGTTTGTCATTCCCGTTTTGGCGGGAATGACATTTTCAATTCTGCCAATTTCTCCTTGAAAATCATAGGCCTTCGGTGTATACTACGCTTTATACCCATAATGCGCCGAAATGCGAGTGGCATTGTTTCAATCTCGCATCTTGAAGTGTCTTGGGTCTATATGGATTTTTCACGAGGGTAATTTGGCATGAAATCTATTATAAAAAGCGTTTATAGCGGCAATCAGCATATTTTTTTTGTTCCTTCTTTTACGAATGCCTCCATAGAACTAGAAAAAATGATTGCAGAGCAACGGCAAGCGGTGCAAGCACAAGAAGATCGTATTGCTCAAATGGAATATTATATCCAGCATGCGCGCACTCCAGTTATTAAAGATATTGAGTGTAATCAAGAAGCGATCGCTTCCACACAATTAATTTTAGAAAAAATAGAAAAGCGCATCAATGATTCCGAAAAGGAAATCTGTGAAAACACTGAGCTTGAGAAAAAAAATGAACATATGGCCCAGATGTATGCCAATAAAAGAAAGGTAAAAGACGAGCTGAAAAGCAAAAAAGCTTATCATGAGGAGCTTAAACAGCAATTAGTCAGCATTGATAAAAATATTGACGCTTATAAAAGCCGTTTATTTCAGGCTCAAAGTAGGCTTATGCGATTACAGCTAAGATTAAGTAAGACTGTCATAGAATCTATGTACCTTGGAGTAACAACCCTTACCCCCGGCGCTTAGCAAATCGCCTGAGACTTATTCTTCTCCGGCGGGTATACCTTTGAGACGCGCATCATTCACCGCTTCTTTCAATTCTTTACTGGGTTTAAAATGCACACTGTACTTTTCTTTGGCCACTAACTTTTGACAGGTCTTAGGATTGTGCGCCGCGCGCGGTTTATGATGCCGGAGAGTGAAGCTGCCCAAGCGACGGATCTCAATGCGTTCGCCGTTTAATAGGCTTTCGGCCATTTTATCTACCATTAAATTCACAATGGTATAAGCCTTTTCAGGACCCAGTTCGGGGAATAAGCTGTATAACTTATCAATCAATTCAGACTTTGTCATTGTCGTAACTCTCTGTAAAATAACATACCGCTGTTAATAGCCTAGCAGAAAAGTATGGTTTCGCACGGACTTAAACGAAAAAAAACTTCTTTTTTTAAGGAAATCATAAGCTTATAGGCCGATTGCGCGGTTTAGCCCCTTGCAAATAACTTAAAACATATTTATTATTTGTTTTAAAGTTTAAATAAGGGCCTTTTATGATTTGTCATCGGGAGCAAGGTTTAAGTCTTATAGAATTGATGGTGGCTATGGCTATTTTCGCCATTGGTATTTTGGCCATCACACGATTGCAATTTTTATCCTTTAGAAATATGAACCAAGGTTTGCTGCGCACGGTTGCTGTCCTGGAATTATCCAATCTACTGGTCGAATACCGGGTGTGGCATCAAGGCAATCGCTTTGAGGCGGCACTGCAACAATGGCAAGCACAATTACCCTTATTATTGCCCGCAGTCCAAGTTCGCTTTGCCGCACGCGGGTCATTTTGTACGGTGGTGCTGAGCTGGCAGCCTTTGGTTGCATTGTTTAATCCAGAGGGTATGCCGATGAGCGTATGGGATACTTTGGATTATTCTGGATAAGTTTATGAGGAAAAACAAAGGCTATATGCTATTGGAAATCCTGATAACGCTTGCTTTATCTTTAATCGTCATGTCCGCAGTGATGACAGTGATGTTAAACAGCTTGACCCAAAGTCGTTACCAAAATCAGGTATTTTCTTTACAAAAACAATTTAACCGTGTGTCATCATTGTTAACCCATGAAATCAGCAGTGCTGGCTACAGAGGTTGTTTGCCAGTGGATAATGCAAAAGTAC
>CAMFJO010000121.1 GCA_945956945.1 uncultured Legionellales bacterium
CTACAAAACCGATTTCGATGGAAAGGATGCCTTTATCAATATTTTGTTGTCCCAAGCTAGGGCCGACAGTACTTTCGGCAATGATACTCACCGGCGTCGGTAAAGAACCCGCACGCAACAACAGGGCTAAATCGCGCGCTTCTTTGGGATTGGATAAACCGGTGATCTGGAAAGTACTGGGTAGCGCACTTTGAATCGTGGCAATACTAATAACACGTTCATTCTTGCGTTGTGAGTATTGTGTTTTACCATCCACTATCACGGGTGTTAGAGTCGTTTCCACATAAATAATAGCCAAGGGCTTCCCTATATTTTCACCGGTAATGCGATAAAATGCCGCCTCTCCACCACCACCTAAAGTAATCGATACAGCAGGCTGCCCATCTTCACCCATGGTGGAACTGGCATTGGTAATAGAAGCACCCGACAAAATCACTCTATCTTGCAACAATACTGGTACCGATTGCGTCGCTCCAGCGGGTGTATAAGGGTATAAAGATGTTCCAGGTGGTATAGCACCGCTCGTTTCGGCTTGTGTCGCATCGTGCAGGACATCTTGCAAATGAAATTCCAGAGTTGCTGTGCCCCCAATAATTTGTTTAGCACGCGCCGTATCTTGCACACCCGGTAAGTCCACAGAAATACGATCTGCACCTTGACGTTGTACGATAGGCTCACTGACGCCTAATTCATCGATTCGTTTACGCAATACCGATAAAGTCTTGTCAACAGCAAAATTTTGCGCTTCTACCCGTGCGCTCTGCGATAAACTGGCCATAACGAGCCATTGCGTCCCATTGGCTGTAATCGTGCGTGTAAATTCCGGATAATCTGTTTCCAATATGGCACTGACTTTATCTGCCGTAGCCCGATCGGCAACGCGAATGCTAATGCCATTAGGACTGTCTTGCAGGCCCGTATAACGAATACCACTCTTGCGCAAACTATCAGAAATATTGCGTTCAGCCGCTTGCAAGCGATGTGTTATTAAAGAATTGACATCAATCGCCATCAAGAAATGCACACCGCCACTTAAGTCTAAGCCTAGGTGCATCGGCATCGCGCCGATATCCTGCAACCATTTTGGCGTTGTCGCTGCCATATTTAAGGCAACCGTATACCCATCTCCTAGCGTATCTTTAATGACATCATCAGCACGTAATTGATTATCCGCATTAGGGAAATGATAGAGGATGCCGCCATCCGCTGTTTTTTCAGCTTCGCTATAATCCAATTGCTGATTATGCAAAGCAGTACGGACCTTATTTAAGGTAGCCTCATCCAAAGTATGGCTGCTATCCGGTGAAACTTGTACCGCAAAATCTTTTTTATAGAGATTGGGTAAAGAATACAGTATGCCGAATAAAATAACCGCAACGATTAAGACATACTTCCACACTGGATAGCGATTCATACTTTTTCCTTAAATGATAATGCCAAAACAGTATAAAATTAACTTTTAACGGTACCTTTAGGCAAACACGCCGCAATGGCTGTTTTTTGAACTTTAATTTCTACGCCTTTGGCAATTTCTATGCTGGCTATATTTTCATGAATGCCTGTGACGACACCCAAAATACCGCCGGCAATCACCACTTCGTCACCACTGGTGACCGCTGCCAGCATTTGTTTCATTTCTTTTTGACGCTTGCTTTGTGGACGAATCAAGAAAAAGTAAAAGAATAAAAAGAAAACACCTATAAATAACAAGAAACTGAGATTACCACCCGTTTGTGCGTGCGGAGTGGCGGCAGTCGTCGCTGCTGCATCGGTGGCGGCTGCTAAGGCTGTAGGGATCAGAAAACTCATGATACGCTCCTGTTAATAGAATAAGAAGGCTAAACTTTACCCGGTTTGGAACAAATACGCAAGCGGATCTATAGAATGAGCATGCAGTCGCCATAACTATAAAAGCGATATTGTGCTTCTATGGCATGCTGATACGCCGCCATGGTGGTATCATGGCCCGCAAAGGCCGCTACGAGCATTAACAAGCTGGATTGCGGCAAATGAAAATTGGTTAATAATCCATCAATCACTTTGAATTGGTAACCGGGGTAAATAAATAAATTAGAATCCCCCTTGAAGGCCCGCAAAGTTCCATCTTTTGCGGCTGTTTCTAAAGAACGCACCGTCGTTGTTCCCACAGCAATCACCCGACCGCCGCGCGCTTTAGTGCGCAAAATTGCTTCACAAACTGCATCAGGGACTTCCAGGTATTCATGGTGCAAATGATGTTCTTTAATATTGGTCACACGCACTGGCTGGAAGGTACCCGCCCCTACATGCAAAGTAACATAAGCCAATTCTACGCCTTGTGCGCTTAAGGCTTCTAAAAAAGGTTTGTCAAAATGAAGACCTGCCGTGGGCGCTGCCACGGAACCATTATCCTGTGCATAAACGGTTTGATAGCGTTCTTTATCGAGTTCTTCGGCTTGCCGCCTAAAATACAGTGGTAAAGGGATCTCTCCCACCTGTTCCATAATGTCATAAAATGAACGGCCACCGACAGATTCAATCACAAATAAATCCTCTTGGCGCCCCAGGATCTTGACCGCATCCCCACTGTCTAGGTGAATAATTTGTTCATTTTTGGGCGATTTACTAGAGCGTAGGTGGGTCCAGGCGTGGGTGGAATCGAGAATACGTTCAAGGAGAAATTCTACCCTGCCGCCGCTGGTTTTATGACCATAAAAACGCGCTGGCATCACTTTAGAATTATTCATTATTAATAGATCGCCTTTCCGTAAATAACGGGCTAAGTCTAAAAATTGTTTGTCTGCCCATTGTTTAGCGTCTTTCTCTACCACTAACAACCGACTTTGCGACCGTTTCTCGGTAGGATAACGCGCAATAAAGTGTTCTGGTAAATTAAAATCATAATCGCTTAAAGAGTACATGTTAAATATAAATCCACTTTTTTGCGGCGATTTTACCACAGGTGCTTTTCGCTAAAATTAAGGTTTTATTAAAGATAGTCCATGACTTAATAAATAAATTATTATCAAAGATAAGATAGTACACTTTTTACACTGAAAAAAAGTGTACTTTTTGACTGTAGTATATCCCAAACGCACTTGAAGGTGCGACGTTATGATAAGAACCCAATCTCGCACCTGAAGTGCGTTTGCTATAGATTAAAGCCCTAAATTAACCCTAAATCTATCACGGCTTGTTTTTCTTCACGCAATTCATTTAGGGTGCGATTTATTTTTTCCTGACCAAATGCATTTTGGCTAATCCCAGGGATCACTTTACACTCCCCTTTTTCAGTGGTGCGGCAGGGTACGGAGAAGATTAAGCCTTCGTCTATACCATATTCACCCTGCGAGACTCGCGCCATGGAATAGCCACCACTGCCAGTGGTCTCATGGACTAAGTCGTGTACCGCATCCACAATAGCATTCGCAGCGGATGCCGCCGAAGAAGCACCGCGAGCTTTTATCACCGCAGCACCCCGTTGTTGTACCGTGCTGATAAAATCTTGCTGTAACCAAGCTATATCGGAAATAGTTTCCACCACGGGTTTTTTATGGATAGTTGCATGGTAGAAGTCCGGGTATTGAGTTGCTGAATGATTGCCCCAAATGTACAGATTCTCCACAGCGGTTACGTCTACACCGGCTTTTTTAGCCAGCTGCATGCGAGCGCGGTTTTCATCCAACATGGTCATGGCATAAAAACGATCCTGAGGAATATCTTTGGCATGGTGCATGGCAATTAAAGCATTGGTATTACAAGGATTACCCACCACAAAAATACGCACATCACTAGCGGCATGATCGTTGATGGCTTTACCCTGCGCTTCGAAAATGCCGCCGTTAATTTTAAGCAAATCGGAACGCTCCATACCCGCTTTACGCGGCACGGCACCGACTAACAAGGCCCAATTGGTACCTTGCATTGCAGTGGCTATATCAGAAGTGCAAGTGACCTTTTTCAATAAAGGAAAAGCACAATCGTCCAATTCCATGGCCACACCTTCCAAGGCAGGCATAGCCGCTTCTAATTCCAATAAACGAAATTCAATTTCTGTGTGGGGGCCAAACATAGCACCCGAGGCAATTCTGAACAATAAGGCATAATTGATTTGTCCCGCTGCACCGGTAACCGTAACCACCACTTTATTTTGACGCATTTACTTCCCCTAACACTCTCACAACTGCAAATAATCTAACCAATCTACACTCGTATCTCCTACGCTAATAAAAGCAGGATTTAACAAGGATTCTTTAGTATTGTAACATAAACTTTGTCCTGATAGATCAAACATACGCCCGCCTGCCAATTCCAAGATGCATTGAGATGCGGCTGTATCCCATTCTGAAGTAGGGCCCAAGCGTATGTACAGATCCGCGACTCC
>CAMFJO010000122.1 GCA_945956945.1 uncultured Legionellales bacterium
GATGGTTTCAACTTCGGCCCGACGCTCATCGTATTGGCTGGCACGCACACGATCCACCAGACCGGAACCTTGGTGTTGCCGCACATTCCATTCATCCATTTTAGCTAACACACTGTCTGGTTGATGAATGGCGATCACCGGCCCTTCAGCCAGTATATTGAGTTCTTTGTCCGTAACGACGGTGGCTATTTCAATAATGCGATCGGTCTCAGGACTCAATCCCGTCATTTCCAGATCTATCCAGATAAGATCCAACCTGTCTTGGCTCATAGTCCCGTTCCCTTATACTATTCAGTGAGTGGCCAATCTTAGCGCTTAAATTACATCAATACAAGCGTACCCCTTGCTTTTTATCCTAAAAAAGCTTTCAATACAGGTTATGATAACATTGATAGTATTTTTAATAGGGGCTTATTTATTAGGCTCCATTTCCAGCGCTGTTGTGGTTTGCCATATCGCAGGCCTAGGCGATCCACGCACCCAAGGTTCTGGAAATCCAGGCACCACCAATGTCTTGCGTTTAGGCGGTAAAAAGCTTGCTATTTTTACCTTAGTGGGAGATATGCTGAAAGGCTTTATTCCGGTTTATCTGGCCCATTTCACCGCTCTACCCGCATCGTATTTATCCTATATTGCCCTAGCCGCTTTTGTGGGTCATTTATTTCCCATATTCTTTGGTTTTAAGGGCGGCAAAGGCGTTGCAACTGCTTTGGGGGTATTATTGGCCCTTGCCTGGCCGGTAGGTTGTGCCGCATTGCTAACCTGGATAGTCGTGGCAGCACTATTTCGTTACTCTTCTTTAGCAGCCTTGGTGACCGCGGTGTTGTTACCCTTTTATATTTATTTGGGTTCCAATTCCGCCTATCTGCCTGCAATTATTGTGTTATCGCTGCTACTGATTGTTAAGCATCATGATAACATTAAACGCCTGTATTCTGGTGAAGAAAGTAAAATCAAGTTGTAACTACTCACGCCATTTTCACCAAAAGCTCATATTGGAATACAGATAGAGGGTTACTGGTATTTTATAAATCAAGTTTAGAGATTTCTTCAAAAAATAATTAGAGAAAAGTCCAGGCTCAAGGAGTGTCCGTTGCAAGGAAGTCAAACCGTGCGCCGCATGGATGCGGCGCCCGAGCCTACACGGATGTATTCACGGCGTGTTTGACTCCGGCAACGGCACACCTTGAGCTTAAACAACCATCATCCATACCTGCAACAATACCCAAGCCGCAACACCGGCGGCAGCGTCATCCGTCATAACACCCCAACCGCCAGGCAAACGTTTTTGCAACCAATTAATAGGCCAAGGTTTGAAAATGTCAAAAATTCTAAATAAAATAAAACCGATTATCAACACATCCCATCTAAAAGGCGCATGACACAAGGTAATCCACATGCCGACCATTTCATCCCACACAATACTGCTATGATCTTTTTTACCGAAGGCTTTCTCAGAATAGCCGCATAAAATAACCCCCACACCAAAAGTGAGCAGCAATAATAAAAGGTACTGCCATAAAAGGAAATGAGAGAATACATAGAAAAAAGGAATAGCTATGAGGCTACCCCAAGTGCCGGGCATACGCGGCAATAAACCGCTGCCTAAACCGCAGCTTAGATAATGTATCGGGTTAGTCCATACCAAACGCGCTATTTGCTGAGGGCCTAATGGTTTATCACTCATCGCAAGGATTTATCCTAAATAATAATTCTACTTTAAAGACTGTGAAATATTTCCCCCTGGGCCGTCATTGCTTCGATGCTTCGCGCCTCGCAATGACGGCCCATAGGGATTAAGTCACTATCGCACAATCTCGTTCTTTCTTCGCTAGATTAAGTAAAACCTTATCTATTCATCTTTTTTTTCTATTCGAGACGATCTGGATTGAGAAGAACGCCATTCTATAGGTCGTAATATCGGCATCAATTTGTCTAAAACCGCATTCACATATTTAAAGCTATCTTCACCACCATAAATTTTGGCTAATTCTATCGCTTCGTTGATCACCACTCTGTAAGGGGATTCCAAGCAATAGGCAAATTCATAGGTTGATAACAGTAAAATAGAACGCTCTATGGGATCAATCTTATCCAAAGTCCTATCCAAAACTTTCGCCAATAGTTCACACAATTTTTTATAGTGTTCTGACACACCTTTGAAAATTTTAACGAAAAATTCCACATCCATTTGTCTCGCATACTCATCTACCATGAATTGTTGACTGACATAGTCTATTTCATTGTCGGTCAACAACCATTGATAGATAGCCTGCATGGCATAACGCCTGGACATGCGTCTTTTTCTAGGGTTAATTTGTTGCATTATTTACTCCGCTCTATGTTTTAATTGTTGTATTTCTTTCCGAAAAGCTTCTAGATCTTCAAAGGATTTGTACACTGAGGCGAAACGCACATAGGCAACTTCATCTAAAGACAATAACTCTTCCATCACCCATTCTCCAATTAAAGAAGAAGGGACTTCTCGCTCCGCCACTGCCCGTAACTTGCTTAAAATACGGTGTATGGCCGCATCGACTACATCTGTGGCCACTGCGCGTTTTTCCAAGGATTTTAGGATCCCTTTTCTCAATTTGCTTTCGTCAAATTGACTCCGCGTACCATCTCGTTTGATGATCCGGGGCCAGGACAATTCTACCACTTCAAAGGTGGTAAAACGTTCATTACACGATAAACATTCGCGTCTACGTCGAATTTGATCGCCGGTGGCGACTAGGCGTGAATCAATTACCTTGGTTTCTTCAAAATGGCAAAAAGGGCAATACATATGGCTCATTCCTCACTGATAGACAGGAAAACCTTGGCATAATTGTAGCACTTCCTGACGTACTTGGTGGATGACCTCTTCATTATGGATATTTTCCAGCACTCGGCCTATCCAGCCAGCCAAACGACGCATCTCATCTTCTTTAAAACCACGCGTCGTTGACGCGGGGGTGCCCAAGCGCAAACCGCTGGTCACAAAAGGAGAACGAGTCTCATTCGGCACTGTATTTTTATTAACCGTTATGTTGGCCTTACCCAAAGCTTCTTCCGCCTCCTTACCGGTATAAGGTTTATCTAAAAGGCTTAACAAGAATAGGTGATTATCGGTCCCACCCGAAACAATGTCAAAACCCTGTGCCATTAAAGCCGCCGCCAACACTTGTGCATTTCGCACCACTTGTCTTTGATAGGTTTTAAATTCGGGCTGCAAAGCTTCTTTAAAAGCAACCGCTTTTGCCGCGATCACATGCATTAAAGGCCCTCCCTGCGTACCAGGAAATACCACCGAATTTAATTTCTTCTCTATCTCGGCGTTAGCTTTGGCTAAAATCAGGCCGCCACGCGGCCCCCGCAGTGTTTTATGCGTGGTTGAGGTCGTTACATCGGCGATAGAAACGGGTGAAGGATAAACCCCTGCCGCCACTAACCCGGCCACATGCGCCATATCCACCACGAAATAAGCATTAATGCGATCGGCTATTTCTCTAAAAATAGACCAATCAATCACGCGAGAATAGGCTGAAAAACCCGCCAAGATCATTTTGGGCTTATGTTCCAAGGCCAAAGCCTCTACCTGCTTGTAATCGATAAAACCTTTTTCATCTAAACCATAAGAAATGGGTCTATACAATTTACCGGAAAAATTCACTTTGGAACCGTGGGTCAAATGACCGCCTTGAGACAGATCCATTCCTAAAAAAGTATCACCGGGTTCCAGCAAAGCCATGTACACCGCTGCATTGGCTTGAGAGCCAGAGTGCGGTTGCACATTGGCATAAGCGGCGCCAAACAATTCTTTGACACGACTTATGGCTATATTTTCAGCGATATCCACATATTCACACCCCCCATAATAGCGTTTGCCGGGATAACCTTCGGCATATTTGTTGGTGAGCTGCGAACCCTGCGCGGCTAATACCGCTGGACTCACATAATTTTCTGAGGCAATGAGTTCTATATGATCTTCTTGCCGACGTTCTTCAGCAGCAATAGCGGCATACAATTCGGGATCGGCGTCCGCCAATGATAGGTGTTTGTCAAACATGGTTTACCCCTATGGTGAAAAATTGAACAAACGGCAAAAATAGGGCTAATGCTAAACGCATTGTGCACCCTTCAGTTAAAGAAAAGATCATACCATTCCAGGCAGCCCTTTGAAATGGGTAGCATTGCTTTTGCGCGCAAAATAGGTTATGTTATGCACAATGTAACATTCTAGAGGTTGGAACGTGGCACAATATATTTATAACATGCGTGGCGTCAGTAAAATTGTTCCCCCGCACCGCGCTATTTTAAAAGACATTTACTTATCTTTCTATCCTGGTGCCAAAATCGGTGTCCTGGGCTTAAAC
>CAMFJO010000123.1 GCA_945956945.1 uncultured Legionellales bacterium
TCCTAAGACCGATCCCATTAGTCAATTACGTGAACAAGAATATAGTTTTCTGAATTCCCAGGAATGGCTAAGCTTGCGCCAAGCTGAATCCATACAATTGTGTCGTTATAGTGAGATGATATCATGACAAATACTTTAGAACTTCCTCATAAAAAAGAAGCCTTTTGGCTTTTTGTAGCCTTTAGCCTTTTTTATTTTTTATTCTTAGGCAGCCACCCTCTCCTCTTACCCGATGAAGGCCGTTATTCCGAAGTTGCCCGTGAAATGTTAGCTTCGGGTGATTTTATCACGCCGCGTTTAAATGGCTCTTTATTTTTTCACAAACCGCCACTATTTTATTGGTTACAAACCCTACCCATGTCTTTATTTGGCATTAATCCCTGGTCTCTCCGCTTGATACCCGTCTTGTTCGGTGTAAGCGGTATCGTGTTTTTGTATTGGGCTACCAGCCTGTTATTAGGACGCACGATAGGGCGCATGGCCGCTATCATTCTGGGTACAACCCCTTTGTATTTTGGTGCTGCGCATTATGCCAATCTGGATTTAGAAGTTGCTGTATGGCTGAATGCCTGTTTGCTCTCGCTGCTGGTAGGTATATTGCACAACAAAAAATCCTGGTTAATCGCCGCTTATGTTTTTGGTGGTCTCGCTTTTTTAACCAAAGGATTAATTGGCCTCGTTTTCCCCGCAGCGATTATGGGATTGTGGATCTTGACGACGCGCCAATGGGCCTTAATCAAAAAACTACAGCTGCCCTTAGGATTAATCGTATTTGCCATCGTTGCATTACCTTGGTTGATACTGGTCAGTCACCGTAATCCCGACTTTTTACATTTTTTCTTTTACGTACAACAGTTTAACCGTTTTGCAGGCTCCGGTTTTAACAATGTAGCCCCCTGGTGGTTTTATATTGCTATTACTATCGCCGGATTTTTGCCCTGGACTTATTTTTTAGCCACGCGTTTAAAAACACTGTACCGTCTAGAGGCTGAAAAGCCCATCATTCTGTATTTAAGCTTGTGGGCAATGGTGGTGCTCGTTTTCTTTTCTATTCCCAGTTCGAAATTAGTCGGTTATATATTACCGATTTTTGCACCGCTCGCTATTTTAAGCGCTATTGCGATGGTACAAACAGCGGTCTCTCAGAAAATTTTTAACACCATTGTTCTCGTATTAGTTGTATTGTGTCTTATTACGGGTTATATATTACAATATATGCCCATCAAAAATATGAGAAGTACGCGAGAGCTTGTAAAGGCACTTCCGGAAAATAATGCGCCTTTATCGATTGTCAGTTACCATACTTACATGCAAGATCTTCCCTTATACAGCCAGCAAACCATCCGCATCGTTTATCACTGGCAAAAAATCCACGGTGACAATTGGGCCAGTGAATTAGCGTATGCACCCGATCAAGCACCATCCCAACCTAAACGTCTCATTGAAGAAGATGAATTTTGGCCATTGTGGCGCCAGAAGACACCTTTATATGTATTCGTACGCAAAAAAGAATTGCCTGCGTTTGCATTACAAGCAGGTTCTTTTAGGCAAATTGCTGCAACCAAGGATGTGGTGGTAGTGACACAAAAATGATGGTAGAGAGAGATTTTCAGAAGACCCGCTGTGCGTACTATTCACAGCGGGTATGAGATAAGAATTAAGCGATAGCGGGCGCTGTTTCTTTCTCCATCGCTTTAGCCAACAACACGGTTTTAACGCGTTCGACATATCGATTGGTATTGTACAAACGATCTAACATAATGGCACCCCCAAGCTGCGCCACCGTATCTTCGGCCAAGCTACGCGCTGCTTCTGGCGTATGTGATTTTTGCAGAATATGCGTTATGGCATCCAACCACAGCGCAAAATAATCTTGAAATAACTCTTTAAACTCTGGTTGTGAGTCCGCCAATTCGTGTACTAGATTATGGACCAAACAACCACCGTGATGCTCATCTAAATACTGTCCCAGAGTAGTAAATAATAAGTCTATTTTTTTATTGGTAGGCAATTGATTATCATAAATCAGCTCAAAACAATTCTCCTTAAAGAAGGCCTGAACTGTTTTCATTGCCACACCGACTAAATCTTTTTTCTCAGAAATATGATGATAAATACTTGCTTTACTTAAACCACAACCTTGCGCAATATCTGCAATGGAGGTGCGGTGATAACCTTGCATGCGCATTAATTGCCGCGCCTGCTCAAAAATTTGATTTTTGTGATTCATAGAAGCTTTACGTGCTGCCATATCCGTTTCCCTGTAGTAAGTTTTAAATCAATAAGTGACAAAGTCACCACCCTTACACTTCACCACAATTATTATTATTATTTCATGTTGCACAACGGCCATCGTCATCTTTAAGCAATCGCACGCGGGGGCGTGCGAGACTAAACGGGCTGAGCGTTAATTGTAGCAGAATATTTTAAAAAAGGTTAATGATTTTTGCTTTTTACGGCTAATTTATTGTTTTACAACAGAAGATTGTAAAAGATTTAGGCTATATACTCTTTTTGCACAGGGGTTGCAGCTGATAAATAAAATGCCAATAAGCCCCTAGAGCAATAGTTCAGCAATTTCTACCGCATTTAAGGCAGCGCCCTTGCGCACATTATCGGCAACAACCCAAAGATTAATCCCATGGGGATGCGAGATATCTTCACGTATACGTCCCACATAAACGGCATCTTTTAGCGCTTTTTTCATCACCGGCGTAGGATATTGATCGTTTTCGACAGGGTCCTTAGCGATAATACCCGGAGCGTGACGCAAAAGTTCATACACTTCCAAAGCAGAAATTTTAGTGCGTGTTTCAATATGAATGGCCTCAGAATGACCAAAAAACACCGGTACGCGCACCGCTGTAGGATTCACTTGCAAACTATCATCGGCAAAAATCTTTTGTGTTTCCCACACCATTTTCATTTCTTCACGGGTATAACCATTGTCTTGAAAAGAATCGATTTGAGGGATAACATTAAAAGCGATTTGTCGAGGAAAAACATTTTGCCCTAAAGCTTGGGCATTCAGCACTTGTTGTGTTTGTTGCGCCAATTCTTCTAATCCCGCACGCCCTGCACCCGATACAGATTGATAGGTAGTTACATTAATACGCGTTATTCCCACCGCATCGTAAATCGGTTTTAAAGCAACTACCATCTGTATGGTGGAACAATTAGGATTAGCGATGATATTACGCTGTCTATAGCCTTCCAAGGCATCGCGATTGACTTCAGGCACGATCAAAGGAACATCCACATCATAACGAAAAGCGGAGCTATTATCGATAACAATGCAACCGGCTTCCGCTGCGCGCGGTGCGTATTCTAAAGCAACGTCATTACTCGCCATAAAAAAAGCCAAATCTACTTGGCTAAAATCAAATTGTGCTAGATTTTGCACTAATATGGGTTTATTACCCAATAAAATAGTGGCTCCTTCTGAGCGCTCACTGGCCAAGGGGTATAAGGTAGCAATAGGGAAACGGCGCTCTGCCAATATTTCTATTAAAGTTTCTCCCACTAAACCCGTGGCACCCACAACAGCGATATTAAATAATTTTGACATATGCCCTCTTATTTTTTGAATAGATCTTGATGTGCCAACAGCACTTCACGCGTTAATACAAAAATACCATCGTCACCCTCATTTAATTCAACCCAAATGAAAGGTACGGTAGGATAAGCTTCCACTAGCGCACCGCTGCTATTTCCTACTTCTACCATTAATATTCCGTGTGGGTTTAAATGCTTCGCTGCACCCTGTAAAATACGATGCACGATATCCAGGCCATCTCTTCCCGCAGCCAAAGCCAAAGTGGGTTCATGGTGGTATTCCGCTGGCAGGCTTTGCATATCTTCCTCATCCACATAAGGAGGGTTACTGATAATCAAATCAAAGCATTGTGTTGCCGGAATCGCATTAAATACATCTGAAAGCGACAAATGTATCTGGTGATTGAGATGGTGTTTATCGACATTCATTTTGGCCACTGCCAAGGCATCCGGGGAAATATCCACCGCATAAATATCCGCTTCAGGTAAAGCAAGGGCCGTGGCAATGGCCATACACGCACTCCCCGTACCGATTTCCAGTACGGATTGTATACTCTCCGCAGCAATCCAAGGAGCAAATTGTGTTTCGATGATTTGCGCAAACGGCGATCGCGGAATCAGCACACGTTCATCGACATAAAACGGCAAGCCCGCAAACCAGGCTTCATGCGTCAAATAAGGTACTGGAACTTTTTGTTCAATACGACGTGTTATTTGCTCGAGCAAATAGTGCTTTTCCTGCGGTAATAAGCGGCTACCCCTGTCTCTTATACACATCTCCGAGCCCACGAGACGTAGAG
>CAMFJO010000124.1 GCA_945956945.1 uncultured Legionellales bacterium
TCCCTAGCGCGCTGCCAACGGGAAATAAAAATGATGAAAGATTTATTGATTCGCGAAAAAATACCGTTTATCGATGCTACCGTCCGATCCGTTGAAGAAATTTCCACGACCATTGTGACGCAAATGGGATTAACGCGTAGGGATGTTTAAGCCTACAGATCAACATCGAATATCTGCAAATCCAGCGTATCGCCATCCCTTTCCACTGCCAACAAGGAATACTCGGGTACCTTGATCCAGGAAGAAGGATCAATCGTTAATGGCTCCGAGGAAACAATAATACTGCTTTTCTCTGGATAACCTCGCATTTCATAATGCTCACCGGCACCGGTATAAGCTTTCCCTAAAGTATACCACAATGAATGATACGCCAAATGCGCATCCATTATCCCCGGCACATAATGACCATAATCCATCACGTAGCGCGTTGCAATCAAGCGCTGTCCATCGGTAATAAACAAATTAATAGGAGAAAATGACGATATGCCCCGTTCATTTCTCATGTTTCTCAAGATCTCTAAACTGTCAAATACTGCTTGGATCATTTCTTTAAGATTCGGTGTTAATGAAGGCAAGCGGCTAAGAAACAAAGCATACAGCCATTCCGTATCGGTAGATCCTTTAATCTGCGAGAAGTACTGTGGTTTTATTTCTGAAATTAATGCCGTTTTTAATATATCCATATTACTGATGGCACCATTATGCGCTAGAACCACATTGGTGTCTTCAAAAACAAAAGGATGCAAATTTTGCTGCGAGATGACATTTCGCATTCCCAATTGATCCCCTTCATAAGGCATTCCACGGACATGCGCTAATAAGCATTCTCCTTTAACCTTGTTGGCAATACTCTCCAGGTTTTTATCATAGAAAGGCAGCGCAATGGATTTAAACAACAAGGGTTTTTCCACATCAGAAAATTGTTGGCTCCACACTGACATACCAAAACCTGCCAGATTTTGCATACCATGCATATAACGGGGATCGTAAGATTGCTTAACCAAAGAAGCATCTGTCTTATACAACAGATCGTAGAGGCTGACTGTCTGGCCTAAATACATCAATGCTCTACACATGACTTTTCCCCTGGCTGACTTTATAGACATCTTCAATATTTAACTGTAAAAATATCCAGTTGATATTGCTCATTTGCGAGCCCACCGAAGCCAACAATAAGCGCATTATTTTACCCCATACAGCTGGCGATTTATTTTTAATGTTCACCATACCTTTTTCACTCACAGAAAGATAAACCGCATCTTCTCGTGCCACATACCGATAAGGGGGTGGTAATCTATCGATATATTCTATAGTACCAAATAAATCCCCGGGGCCATAAGTTGAAACTTTAACCATGTGTTCGCCCAATATTACAGCTTGAACCGCACCCCATAATAACCCATAGAAACCATTTTCATCGGTGGGGGAATATTTTACGTCATCACCGCGATAAACAACACTGAGCTTGACCCAAGGATTTAAAATATCAATTTCATCCTGGTGTAAGGCATTAAAGAATGGAATCGGTAATGGCTTTAATTGCGGGGTTTTCAAGAAATGATGGAGATCGGTTATATTAAACGTGCTTATCTCGGAGACAAATGCTCTTTTCATCACAGTTGGTTCCGACCAGCTATGTTGATGATTGATTTTACTGGGTAAATGTTTCAGCAACAAACGACTCCGTTGACAACAACGCAAGGCAATAGCACTTTTTATTTTATCGGCAAGCTGCGGATAAATAACCGAAATGGTTTCCATACTAATAGGTGTTAAGAGCAATCCAGATACCGCCTCTTCAGCGATTACATTAGCCGTTGCAGGATAGCGTGAAATTAAGGAAATCTCCCCAAAGGCATCAAATGCTTTTAATTTTGCAATGCTTAACTCGCCACCACCAAAAATTTTCAATCTAACTTCTACACTGCCTGTTAAAATCAGATATAAGCCATTGTGAGAAGTTGCTTGCGCGATGATACGTGTTCCGGCATCACAGGAAAAAGGCTGGAAATACCCGCTTAGCTGCCTTAACTCGGTGGAAGATAGCTCCGAGAATACCGTTATTTTTTTAAGATTCTCTGTTAAATTATGCATTTTTACGCTCTTTCATAAGGCTCCCATCTGGAAACAGGATTATTTTTTTTCTGTTCAGCCACGTAGGCTTGCATCATCTCCGCCCAGGCGCCAGGGTGACTGGCCATAAAATTTTCTTGCCAACGGCTACCCGTTTGCTCATTCAAAATCCTATCACGAATAACATTTAAATAATCCTTAATCAGCATATCGGTCATTTCTAAACTTTGTAATCCTTTATAGGCTAAGGGTAACAAATGCTCTAGAATGAGTGTTTTAGGCTGTACTTTGCCGATCGTAGGCCACATAAAAGGTTTTTCCAAACCGTATTGCGCTGCATTATAGAAATTACGCTTGATCTGCGTAAAAGTACCGCCAGAAATATAGCTTTCTATATCATCGCCTATGGCTTTAGTTAAACCTATCCACAAAAATGCATTGGCCAGCATATCAGTCACCGTTGGGCCAGAAGGCAAACTACGATGCTCTATACGCACATGCAATGGACCTTGATCCTGCAAACTGATAACAGGCCTATTCCACCGCCAAATAGTCCCGTTGTGTAGCATCAAATGCCAAAAAGGATCCTTCGTTTCTGAATTAAACCAGGGTATTAATAAGGGCATCCTTAAATTCTCTTGGAATAATTCGTAAATACTGGATTTTAAGTAATGTCCTTCTAAAAAGGCGCGTCCTTTTTTACCCCCTGTATGTCCACAACTGGACTCAAATAAATAGATTCTGGATTCCTGCCATAGTTTAGTCTGTAAAAAGTACGGACCATTTCCCGATATCGACAATACCGGTGCGCTCGCAATATTGGACGCATTATAATAATCTGCTGCTTTTATGGCAGGAATGCGAAGATGAATATGAAAAGCACTACACGATCCCATTCTAGATGCCATTGTTTTAGCAAGATCGGGATAGAGTTTTCTTAATTTTTCTCCCATTATTTGATAACGTGGCAATGCCGTGACATATTTCTCATTCATATCTTCTAAGTGAAATGTCGGCAAAGAGCCGATAGCGGTTAATTGTACTTTATTCTTCTCGCAAATGCGCGAACAATACTCCCATAAGGAAGTTAAATGTTGTTTCATATGTAATACATTTGTTCCCGATAAAGAAAAAGGTTGTGAATTAAGCTCTATCATGGAAGAATACAACTCTGCCACTATAAACGGCTTATTGATCTGCGCTAATATCTCCAGAGAAACCCGTTTAGGTTTCTGTTTTTCATCTAACAAGTGAAATTCTATTTCAAAACCGACATCAAACCCTTCATTGGCAAAAGCCCCTTCTTGTAACGCACGACGCAAATGCTCGGTCTCTTTACGCAATTGGCATAAAGAAGCCGCTTCGTCTTCATCGTAATATCCCGTAGCAAGGCCCATAGCGCCCCCCGCTCCTTTAATGGCACTCATTATAACTATATTAAGTTTAGTTGATTTTCAGGGTGGTGTACGTCGAACAATTATTCATCCAGGTTTTATATTGAAAATCAGCAGCTTGAGATTTACTTGCTTTTTAATCTCTTTGCCTGGAAAATAAGAGAGAGCAAACTATCTAAAAGGAAATATTATGCATACCCCAGCACACACAAAACATTAACAGGCGAGTGCCTTTGTGGCGCTATCGCTTACGAAATAAACGGTAAACTAGGCCTGGTAGTGAATTGCCATTGTTCTCTGTGCCGAAAATGGCATGGTACCGCTTTTAGAACACGTGCTGCTGTCGCTAAAAAGCAATTTAAATGGGTGCGCGGCGAAGCATTATTGTCTAAATACTCAGCGCCCAGTTCTATTAAAACATTCTGCTCTATTTGTGGCTCTAGTTTAATTAGCTTATATGAAAATAACCCCGACTATATTGGCTTACCTTTAGGGGGCTTAGATCAAGATCCTGGAGCCCGCCCCGTGATGAATCTTTTTGTAGGTTCCAAAGCTCCCTGGTATGACATCACTGATGGGTTACCTCAACACGACGAATGGCCTCCTGGTGGCGCAGCAGCGATTCGCGCAAAAGAAGAAAGCTCTTGTTAAATTTTATAACCCGTTGATAAATATAAATTTTATAAGGTTACATGCCGTGTCTCAAAAAATTACTCAATATACTGAGTAATTTTACTCAATGTATTGAGTAAAATCCGCATCTCGAGTCAAATATAAAAGGCTAGCCCTCTAACTTGCCAATTGCACAAAAAAAACGTAATATGTGCGTTTGGTGAGACCAATAGAGCAATATCTGGGAGGCGTAACCAATATGGATACAATCCATG
>CAMFJO010000125.1 GCA_945956945.1 uncultured Legionellales bacterium
ATTTTTACCCGCAACGACAACCGCTTTTTCACCTTCTACAGAAATAGACAACAAAGTGCCTTCGGATAAGCCCTTACAGATCTCCAGTAATTTATGTCCTGGCAAAGTAATACGGCAGGAAGGATTGTTATGCTGTAAAGATACCACTATTTTCAGTTGAATTTCCGTATCGGTTGCGGTAATAGCCAGGTTATTGTCACTGAAATCCAGTAAAACATAGGATAAAATAGGTAAAGTGTTTTTTTTATCAGCAATATTCAAACATTGCTGCAATGGTTTTAACAATTCTTCCCGATAGATTTGTAGCTTATTCACACTCCCCCCTTAGGTAGACAATACCCGGATTAAATTCTTGTAATCCTCACCAATACTCATATCACTTTCCAACAAGGCTTTAATCGTTCTATAGGCATGTAAAACAGTCGTGTGATCTCGCCCTCCAAAAGCATCCCCTATCTCCGGCAAGCTGTGGTTGGTTAACTCTTTGGCTAAACACATGGCTAATTGCCTAGGGCGAGCGACCGATCGCGTACGCCTTTTAGACAAGAGATCGGCCACTTTAATCTTGTAATATTCAGAAACCGTTTTAATGATATTTTCGACGGTGACTAATTTATCTTGCAAAGACAATAAATCGCGCAAAGATTCTTTTACCATGTCTATAGAGATAGGTTTTCCGGTAAAATTAGCACTAGCAATCACCCGCTTCAGCGCCCCCTCAAGTTCACGAACGTTAGAACGGATTTTCTTCGCAATAAAGAAAGCAACATCATATTCCAGGGGAATATTGGATACTTCGGCCTTGTTCATTAAAATAGCAACCCGTGTTTCCAATTCTGGCGGTTCCACGGCTACGGTTAATCCCCAACCAAAGCGTGACTTTAAGCGTTCTTCCAAGCCCTCAATTTCTTTAGGATAACGATCACAGGTTAAAATAATTTGCTGCTGGCTTTCTAACAAGGCATTAAAGGTATGGAAAAATTCTTCTTGAGAACGCCCCTTGCCCGCAAAAAATTGGATATCGTCGATTAATAAGGCATTTAACTGCCGATAACGGTGTTTAAAATCTTCCATTTTGTTCGATTGCAAGGCCTTCACCATTTCAGCCACAAAACGCTCTGAATGTAAATACAACACTTTGGCATCTGGATTCTGGCACAACAACCAATTCCCCACCGCATGCATTAAATGCGTCTTGCCCAGGCCTACGCCGCCGTAAATCAATAAAGGGTTATTGGAACCTCCGGGATCTTGGCTCACCTGCTTGGACGCTGCTAAGGCTATCTGGTTAGACTTACCTTCCACAAAAGTTTCAAAGGTAAAACGCGGATTCAAGTTAGTTTGAAAAGGTTCTTTCCCTTTTAACACTGCCCCACTGGAAAAAGATCCCGTACTATCCTTCAATTCTTGCAAAGGATAACGCGTGGAAACAGCCGTCATCTGTGGATTTTTATCTTTCTGCCCCACCGTGATGATAACAACAAACTCATTGCTGTCACAAAAATGTGCATCCTGATTCATCTCATTAAAAATCGTTTCTATCTTTTTCCTAAAATGCTTTTCCACCCACGTGGCCACAAATTGGTTGGGAGCGAATAAAAATAACTCGCCTTCCTTGTCACTCGTCGCTTGTAAAGGCGAGATCCATGTATTGTACTGATGATCAGACAAATCATTGCGCAATACAGCAAGGCATGCTTGCCAAAAATTGAGCATAGCTAAATTCTGATTAAGTTGTTCTGACATGGAGTCCTCTAAAACGTTGCGGCGGATATTTTGTGATTAGGGGAGTCTAGTCTATACAGCTTTTAACAAGTTATCTAGTTATTTTGGTTAGACTAAAAACAAAAAATAAAATATTTACGATGAACCCACGCTAACAAGCTGGTATTAAGTTCCTCGTAACCGTTCTTATAAATTGTATATAAGTTTCGGGTTGTATCACAAGAGCGCAATTTTTCGAAAATAATCCTGGGGTTAAAATAGGTTATACACAAGATAGTAGGGAAGTTCTCTATGGCTATGTCCTTGCACCATAAAGAAAATAATGACTTAACCACTAAAAAATACCCATTAATAACAATAACAAAATTAAATACATAATATTATATTATTATATATTCTTCAGAATAATCTTTTTTTCAAACCACCTTGAATGCGGTATACTACCCAAAAGTATGTTTCAAAAACACTCAGTATAGCGATTGCACAATATAAAATAAGGAAATATTCTATGATGTCGCTTGAAGATATTATCGATCAATTACCCGTTAATATTTATTGGAAAAATAAAGAGGGGGTAATCTTAGGCTGTAACCAAACCATGATAGAGAGTTTTGGTTTATCGTCCAAAGAAATCTGTATCAATAAAACAGATTATGCTTTTTTATGTTCAGAAGAAGCAGAAAAAATACAGCAATTAGATCAAGAAGTTATTCGTACGGGTAAAACCATTGTGGCAGAAGAAGTGGTTAAAATGTCCAGTAATAATAAAGCTGTTTTTTTATCCATTAAAAAGCCCTTAAAGAATCAAGAAGGAGAAATTACCGGGATTTTAGGGTGTTCGGTTGATATTACTGAAAGTAAACGTACGCAATTAAATGAGTTACAGGTATTAAATACCATTATTAGCTTAATGCCGGGTAATGTGTACTGGATAGATAGGCAAGGCCATTACTTGGGATGTAATGATAATGAACTCTATTTTTTTGGTATCTCTTCTAAAGAAGATTTAATTGGCAAACGTAATACGGACTTCCAAGGTTTTTTAATTTCTGAAATATTGAATTTAGTTAATAAGAAAGTGATGGAAACAGGACAAAATATAACGCTTGAAGAACCTGCTTTGTTAAAAGGAGGTGGAATGGCGACTTACCTTACTAATAAGGGGCCCATTAAAAATGAATATGGTGAAGTGGTGGGAATGGTGGGGATTTCTTTTGATATTACCGAACGTAAGCAGCATGAATCTGAATTAAAAAAATTAAAAGAAGAAGCGGATAGGGCTAGCAAGATAAAGACAGAATTTATCAAGAGCATGCAGCATGATATACAAACACCGGCGGCAGGACTTTATCAAGCGCTTAGTAGAATGAAAGAGTGTGAAACCGATCCACAAAGCAAGAGTTATTTAGAGATGTTATCTCGCATGAGTTTGCAGTTGGTGAATTTATGCCGCAATTTTATGGATACCACCGATGCGGAATTGGGTGAGCATCCATTCATGTTAAAGGAGATTAACATTCGACAACTGGCCAGTGCTGTGTTGGATTTGCATAAATACACCGCCTTTAATAAGGGATTAACTTTGTATTTAAGTATTTCTGAAAAGGCACCACTGTGTATAATCAGTGATGAAATGCGTTTACAACGCATCTTGATGAATTTATTAGGCAATGCTATCAAATTTACGCAAGAGGGGAGCGTGAGTTTGAGCATTGATGTGGATGATAATAATTGTTTGTGTGTCACCGTGAAAGATACGGGTATAGGTATTGCGGCCGATAAGTTAAATTCTATTTTTGAAAAATATATTCGAGCTGTCAATGAAAAGGATGGATATCCTGGTTTTGGATTGGGTTTGTATATCGTCAATAAATTTGCAAGGGATTTGAAAGCGAGTGTGGATGTTTCTAGCAGAATAGGGGGCGGGACTTCATTTACCTTGAGACTACCACACTGCATTACTGGTAGTGGCGGTGTAATTGTAAGTGAATTTTTTAATTCTCCTTTTTTATTGTCTACTGGATAGATTTTTTTGATTTTTCCTAACTTTGACAAAGAGTTATCTCTTCTATACAATCCAATCATTATTTACTGTATTTTTGATAGGCAAGAAAATATAGTTAGAGGTATACAATGGTTAATATATTTATTGAATCCGGCTTTTCTATAAGTTTATTTGTTAATGCCGTTCTGTTTATTCCGCAGATTATAAGGATTCATACAACTAAAGATGCTAAAGAAGTTTCTTTTATTACCTTTTTTGGTTTTTGGCTTATTCAATTGTTCACTGTTCTACATGCTTTTATCAGAAAAGATTACATTCTTATGTTCGGTTATGTCTTTAGTATGATCACCTGTGGATATATTGTTGGGCTGATAGTTTATTATAGGATAAAAAAATGGATGCAAAATTAATTACTGACTTTTTTTATGGATTTGCTTTACTTGTTAATGCATCACTTTTTTTACCACAGGCGAAACGTATTTTTAAAGAGAAAACAGGTAATAATACTGACTTACTTACATTTGGTGGTTTCAACATTATTCAGGCACTTGGTTTTATTAACGGTATCTACAACCTGTCTCTTATACACATCTGACGCTGCCGACGACTAGTCGAGTGTT
>CAMFJO010000126.1 GCA_945956945.1 uncultured Legionellales bacterium
AGATTCCTCTACGTCTCGTGGGCTCGGAGATGTGTATAAGAGACAGCACCCACACCGATATAACGGATGTGTAATTGCCACAAGCTAAGAGCAATTTGACTAGGGTGGGTAATATCAGCAGGCAATCCATAAATCAAGGACAATACAGGCACGCCAATCACCCAGCCCAGAATAACCCCCATCAACATGGTGCCCGCCACACCAGGGCCAATGATAAAACCAGCACCCAGCAAGGCCGGCGAAAAACCACAGCCTAAACCAAAGGCGACGTGCCCACGCACCCACCATACCTGGGCTGCTTCTCCCAGAAATTTAAAGCCTGTTTGGAACAAGGTAATCGCACTGCCCCAGGCAGCACCGCCCAATAGATCCTTTAAACCAACGCTTTTCTCGGCGTTAACACGCAAAATATTACCGATGGCGGTTCCTTCCGGAAAGCGCAAGCTCGGTTCATTCAATAATACCTTACGCACGGGAACGGTGAATAAAACCCCCATCAAACCGCCCAATAAGCCTACGATCATGGTCAACCAATAATTAAATCCCATCCAGTAATGAAAAATGATGAGTGCCGGCAGTGAAAAAACAATCCCTGCCGCCAAAGCTGAACCACCCGAAGCAGCGGTTTGTACTAGATTGTTTTCTAAAGCATTGGAGCGTTTAAACAGGTGTAAAATACCCATGGAAATAACCGCAGCGGGAATAGACGCCGCGATAGTCAAACCCACTTTAAGCGCCAAGAAGGTATTTGCTGCTGATAATATCACCGTTAAAATAATAGCCAGTACGATGGCTTTAACGGTCATTTCTGGTACATTAGCCGAAGAAGGGAACAAAGGATCGTCAGTAGACACAGCCATGGTTATTACCCTTAAAAAATTAATTCCCAAAAGAGTAACATACTAAGTGTTTGAAAACAAGTTATAAGTAGGCTGTTAGGAGAAATGCTGACAAACAATCTCTTCTAGGGTTATAATACTTTCCAAGTATTTTATTGAGCATCGTACTGACTATGAAACAAGAAATTAGCCGCTTAGTGGAAACGGCATTACACAGCATGCACCAGCAAGGCTTATTGCCTCAGGAAGCGATGACAACCTCTGTACACATTGAACGTACGCGTGATAAAAAGTTTGGTGATTTTGCCTGCAATATTGCGCTGCTGTTAGCAAAATCGCTGCAAAAATCGCCCCGCGAAGTGGCGAATGACATTATTCACCATTTGCCTAAACACCTTCATATCAGTCAGGTGGACATTGCTGGCCCTGGTTTTATCAATTTCTTCGTCAAAACCGAAGGGTTTTTAACTGTCATCGCTGAAGTCTTAAAACAAAAAGAACAGTACGGGAATAGCCATTTAGGAAAAAATGAATCTGTCTATTTAGAATTTGTATCAGCTAACCCTACTGGACCCTTGCACGTAGGTCACGGCCGCGGCGCTGCCTATGGCGACACGCTGGGGAATTTATTAGCCAGTCAAGGTTATGACGTACACCGCGAATATTATGTTAATGATGCCGGCCGCCAAATGGCGATTTTAGCCTTAAGCGTTTGGTTGCGTTATTTAGAACTCTGTGGCGAACCCTTTGTCTTTCCACAAAATGCCTATAAGGGCGATTACGTCATTACCATTGCTGAAAAATTAAAAGCGATAAAACAAAATACCTTACAACATGCCGCCTCTACTTGGTGGCATAACATCACCCCCGATGAGGGTGAGCCCAACGGCGATAAAGACAAGCATGTGGATGATTTAATCATTGCCATGAAACACTGTTTGGGAGAAACCAATTACGACATCATTTTTAATCTAGCCTTGAATGATGTCTTAGACGATATACGCGACGATTTAGCTGGCTTTGGCGTACATTTCGATCAATGGTTTTCTGAAAAGCAATTGATGCAGCAAGGTTTATTACAACAAGGCGTCGATCGCTTGAAAGCATTAGGACATACCTATGAAAAAGAAGGTAACCTGTGGTTTAAAGCCACCGCCTTTGGCGATGAAAAAGATCGCGTCTTGGTGCGTAAAAATGGTCAGCCGACGTATTTCGCTTCAGATGTCGCTTACCACGCCTTAAAATTTCAAAAAGCGTCGCGTATTATCGATATTCTCGGCGCCGATCACCATGGCTATGCGCCACGTTTAAATGCCATGCTAAGCGCCTTAGGTTTAGATTGCCAGCGTTTGTCGGTGCAATTTATTCAATTTGCGGTGTTATACCGCGGCAAAGAACGTGTGCAAATGTCGACACGCAGCGGTTCTTTTATCACCCTGCGCTCCTTAAGAGAAGAAGTAGGACGGGATGCCGCACGCTTTTTCTATGTATCACGACGTCATGAGCAACATATGGATTTTGATCTGGATTTAGCAAAATCCAAGACCAATGACAATCCCGTCTATTATATTCAATATGCGCATGCCCGTATTTGCAGCGTGTTCCGCCAATTGCATGCTCAAAATTTAATATATAATGAAAATGACGGTTTAGCCCATTTAGAGTTGTTAACCCATGAAGATGAAAAAGCTTTGTGCGACAGTTTAAACCGTTACCCTGCTTTATTAGAGCAAGCAGCATTGCAATATGAACCGCATTTGATTGCCCATTTTCTACGAGAACTGGCAACACAGTTTCATACCTATTACAATGCGCACCAATTTTTAGTGGCAGACACAGCCTTACGTGATGCGCGCCTGTGTTTAATTACTGCTGTACGTTACGTCTTAAGACACGGATTAACTTTGCTTGGGGTAAGCTGCCCCGAAGTGATGTAAACAAAAGGAAACTACAAGATGGCTACTCAAGGTAAAAGAAAACGCGCAACCTCTTCCACTCATACGAGACGACGAAGAAAGAATAACACGGGTAACAGTAAGAAACTGGCTGTGTATGCGGGTATATTGATTATTGGCGCTGCAGGGATTGTTCTTTACAATCAATACCCCAATTCCCTTGCCGCTTTATCATTAAAGCCGGGCACAGCAACGGTAACAGCGAAAAACACCAATAAAAAGGCTTTTGTAGAACCTGATTATCAATTCTATACTTTATTACCACAAGGGGATAGCGCTAATTCTGCAACAAAAACGACGGTTGCTACCACTAAGGAACCTGCTGCAGCGACAACAACCAGCAATGCAGCAACTGCAACCAATCCCAGCGTGGCGACGAATACAACACCTGCAAAAAATACGGCCCCTATTGTCACCGCTGCCCCCACGCCCCTGGCACCACCGGTTGCCAGTAACCATTATCGATTACAGTTAGCGGCTTTCAAACGTTATGAAGATGCCGATGAATTAAAGGCTAAGCTGATCTTGCAAGGCTATCCTACGACCATTAACAGCGCGACGGTCAATGGTACTGTCTGGTATCGATTGTGGATCGGCCCTTATGATACAACACAACAGGCTAAAAGTGTGCAAGCAAAATTAGAACAAACCCATCTGGTTGCACACACTCAGGTTGTAAAACAATGAAAAAGCTGCCCATACGTTTTGCCTGGATTATGGCTTGTTCTGCGTGTGTTACGATCTACTATTCCTTAAAAACCATTTTCTATGCACAAAAAAAAAATAATAACCAGAAACTCAATGAAATCATTATTGCCTGGGCACGGTCTCTGTTGCGTATCATCGATGTAAAATATGAAATAGTGGACTCGCACCATATTCAATTTCAAGATAACACACCGACTATTTTTATGAGCAACCATTTAAGTTTGTACGATATTCCTTTGCTATTGGTCTCTTTGCCTGGCACTGTGCGCATGGTGGCTAAAAAAGAATTGTTTAAAGTTCCCTTGTGGGGACATGCCATGCAACAAAGTGACTTTGTGTCCATTGATAGGGAAAATGGCACTCAAGCAATCCAGGACCTAGACATCGCCGCCCAAAAAATGAAACAAGGCGTGCGCCTGTGGATAGCACCGGAAGGCACGCGTTCACGCGATGGCCAATTACAAGCCTTTAAAAAAGGCGCCTTTAACCTGGCGATACAAACCGGCGCGACGATTATTCCGGTGACCATCATCGGTACCGATCAACTTCTACCCGCAAAAACCTGGCAATTTAGACTGGGCCAAAAGGTTTACCTGCATTTGGGAGAACCGATTGACGCCTCACAATATACCCTGCGCGATCGAATGAAACTATTGCAACGCGTGCGTGAAGCCATTGCTTTGCCATACCCGCCGCAGAAATGATATACTGAATCACATCCATTAGGCTTTAGAGAATGCCCTTTATGACGACTCCCAGCACTGCACCGACGCACCGTAAAATTT
>CAMFJO010000127.1 GCA_945956945.1 uncultured Legionellales bacterium
GCTGGAATGTGGATCTTCATCGTTAAAGACAACATTTCTGTGCTGGTGAGGCGAGCGGCAAAGGACTCACAATGTAAGTCGCTGATGTTGATTTTTTGTCGCATAAAAAATTGGCTTAAAGTAGGAATAATTTCAGGTCTTTGTGTGGTGATAATATCTACGGTATAAGTGATGAGCTTTTCAGTGTATTCGCCTGGATTGCAACGTAAAGTGCGAATGGCGAAATCATGCTTTTTGGCCAAGGCGTCTAAGCTGGTTTCTAATTTGGTGATGTGATTCCACTTGCCATTGATTTGCAATAACATGCCAAAAGTCGTGCCCAGTACGGTTACATGTGAGCGGACTATCCAGCAATGGTGTTTTTTGATGTGTGCCGAGACCACGTTCAAGATCCCAATGTTATTAGCGCCCAGAATTGAAACAACAAGGTATTGTTCCATGGCCTGGCTCCTCAGTTAGTGTATTATTTGTAATCTATCTAAAGCTTAGCAGTTAGATTAAGAATTGCTAGTCATGGCTAACTCTTTGGCATAGCCTATATAATCAGTCGGTCTTAAGCTAAGCAGTTGATTTTTAACATTTTTTGGCAAATCTAAAGTGTGAATGAATTCTTTTAATAAAGCTTCGGTCAGTGGTTTACCGCGTGTTAGCGTCTTTAGTTTTTCATAAGGTTCTTCTATATTGTATCGTCGCATGACCGTTTGTATGGCTTCAGCCAGCACATCCCATTGAGCGCTTAAGTCAGCCTTCATTTTGGCTTCATCAATGGCCAAACGTTGCAAGCCTTTTTCTAAACTTTGATAGGCAATAAAACTGTAAGCAAAAGCCACCCCGATGTTACGCAATAGAGTAGAATCGACCAAATCCCGTTGCCAGCGCGATAAGGGTAATCGTTGTGCGAGTGTGGTCTGTAAAGCATTGGCTAGGACCAAATTGCCTTCAGCATTTTCAAAGTCGATGGGGTTTATTTTATGAGGCATCGTGGAGGAGCCCACTTCATTCGCCACGGCAATTTGTTTGAAATAGCCAAGCGAAATATAGGCCCACATGTCTTGGCACAAATCCATACCGATACTGTTTTGATGGGCTAACTCGTAGAGTAAAGCCACAATATCGTCGTGCGGTTCAATTTGGGTGGTATAGCCATTCCACGCTAAACCCATTATTTGTTCTATGAAAGTTTGATTGAAGTGAGGCCAATCAATTTCTGGGTAAGCGATTCGATGGGCGTTGTAATTACCCACAGCACCATTGAATTTGGCGCGTAAGCGAATAGATTGAACACGCTCCATTTGTCTTTGCAAGCGTAGTGCATAGTTAGCAAGCTCTTTGCCCAAGGTAGTAGGGGATGCAGGTTGCCCATGAGTGCGTGCCAGCATGGGCATAGAAGCCCCTTGCTCGATTAAGGGTTGCAGGTGTTTTAATACCCTTGCACATTGCGCTTGTACGGTTTCTCGGATTGCCGCTTGCCACATTAAAGCATAAGCCACATTGTTGATGTCTTCTGAGGTACAAGCAAAATGGATGAATTCTTGTTTAGAATGCAAATGGGGAACAGCGGCCATTTTTTCTTTGATAAAATACTCGACAGCTTTAACATCGTGATTGATTTTCTTTTCAATCGCTTTGATGCTTACCGCATCGGCTTCCTTAAATTGTAAATACCAGCTGCGCAGAAGTGCACAAGTGGTTTCATCCAATGAAGGCAATTCATCTATTTTTGAGGATTGTGACAGATAAATAAACCATTCTATTTCTACTTGTAAGCGATACTTAAACAATGCCGCTTCAGACAAATAAGGTCGTAGAGCTGCCGTTTTGGTAGCGTAACGTCCATCAACAGGATTGATCGCATTTAGTTCAGTCAAGGGAGAAGACATAATATCACCTGTCGTTATTCAATCTACAGAGCCATTTGGAAAGCGCAGATTATGCGCTTTCCTCCTATTTTGCCAATTGCGTTAGCACATATTGTAATATACCGCCGTGTCGGTAATAGTGAATTTCATCATCGGTATCGATTCGACAACAGACCATAAACTCAACTATTTCACCATCAGCGCGTTCTAAAGTTACTTTTAAAGGCATCTTGGGTGTTAATTGTGTCGGAACTTCGATGCTGATGATTTCATCACCCCTAATGTTCAAGGTTTTACGCGAAACGCCGGGCATGAATTCCAAAGGTAAAATACCCATGCCCACTAAATTAGAACGGTGGATGCGTTCAAAACTTTCGACAATGACCGCTTTAATACCCAATAGTAAGGGTCCTTTGGCGGCCCAGTCGCGTGATGAGCCAGTACCGTATTCTTTCCCTGCGATGATCACTAAAGGGGTCTGTGTTTGCTGGTATTGCATGGCTGCATCATAGATAGACATCTTTGTTTGCGTGGGTATATAGACAGTATAACCACCCTCTGTACCCGGAACCATTTCATTTTTAATCCGAATATTGGCGAAGGTTCCACGCACCATCACTTCATGGTTGCCACGACGTGCGCCATAGGAGTTAAAATCTTTGACTTCGATACCGTGTGCTTTTAAATACAGTCCTGCAGGGCTGTCTGCTTTGATGCTGCCAGCTGGCGAGATGTGATCAGTGGTAATGCTATCGCCCAAGACCGCTAAAATACGCGCTTGCTGAATAGTGCCGCTATACGGTTTTTTGTCTAGGGACATCCCCACAAAATACGGTGGATTTTGAATATAAGTGGAGTGTGAATCCCAGGCATAAGTTTTGGTATTAGTGGTTTTTATTTTTTTCCAATGCGCATCGCCGGTGAACACATCGGCGTATTCTTTGGTAAATAATTGTTGGGTCACCACGGCTTTCACTACATCCGCAATTTCCTGTTCACTCGGCCAAATATCTTTCAGGTAAATGGCCTTACCTTTGTCATTGTGCCCGAGGGGATCTTTGTCTAAATCAATACAGGTGGTTCCAGCTAAAGCCATGGCAACCACTAAAGGCGGAGAGGCTAACCAGTTTGCTTTTACCAAAGGATGAATACGGCCTTCAAAATTGCGATTACCCGATAAGACTGCCGATACGACCAGATCTTCTTCTTGAATTTGTTTTTCAATGTGTTCTTCTAAAGGTCCCGAATTTCCGATACAGGTGGTACAACCATAGCCTACGAGATTAAATCCTAAATCATTCAAAGCGGTTTGTAAGCCGGATTTTTCTAAATAGTCTGTCACCACTTTAGAACCGGGTGCCAGCGAAGTTTTTACCCAGGGTTTTTGGCTTAAACCAAGCGCCAATGCTTTTTGAGCCAGGATCCCTGCCGCAATTAAAGCGGATGGATTAGAGGTGTTCGTACAGCTGGTAATGGCAGCAATGACAACGGCACCATTCTGGAGCGCTTCTTTGTGCTTATCGTAACTTGCTTGTGGAAAGGTATTGTTGAAAGCTGGCTCTAAACCTGCAAAATTGACTCTATCTTGAGGACGTTTAGGACCAGCGAAGCTGGGCTCTACGGAGGAGAGATCCAATTCTAATACTTGTGTGAATACGGGTTCTGCGCTGTGTTCATCATGCCACATTCCTTGTGCTCGGGTATAAGCTTCGGCTAAAGCAATGGTATTGTCATCGCGACCGGATAAGCGCATGTAAGCTAAAGTTTCTTTATCCACAGGAAAGAAGCCACAAGTAGCGCCATATTCGGGCGCCATATTGGCAATGGTTGCACGATCGGCCAAAGGTAAATGACTTAAGCCAGAACCGAAAAATTCGACGAATTTATTAACCACGCCGTGTTTGCGTAACATTTCAGTGATGGTCAATACCAAGTCGGTAGCAATAATCCCTTCACGCAAACGTCCCTTTAAACGTACACCAACGACTTCCGGAATCAACATGCTGATGGGTTGCCCCAGCATAGCCGCTTCGGCTTCGATACCACCTACACCCCAGCCCAATACACCCAAGCCATTGATCATGGTCGTGTGGCTATCGGTACCCACTAGGGTATCGGGATAAGCCCAGTTCTTGCCATCCACCGTATTGGTCCAAACCACTTTGCTTAAATATTCCAGGTTGACTTGATGACATATTCCTGTACCCGGTGGAACCACGCGGAAATTTTGAAATGCCTGCTGTCCCCACTTTAGAAAAGTATAACGTTCCAGGTTACGTTCCATTTCTTTATCCACATTTTCGACGAAGGAACTGAGATGCGCATAGCTATCAACTTGTACCGAGTGATCTATCACCAAATCGACGGGAATTAAAGGGCTGTCTCTTATACACATCTCCGAGCCCACGAGACGTAGAGGAATCTCG
>CAMFJO010000128.1 GCA_945956945.1 uncultured Legionellales bacterium
GCGCCTTATTTGCCTGTTTTCCTATCAGCATTCTAATCGCGACGGGTGTAGCCTTATCACCGGTCATACCGCACCTTCTAGTGCTCATTGCCTGTTACAGCGATGTCATATCGTATGGGTATAACTTATATCAGGCCATCCAGAATAACGATCCCGATGTAAAACAAAAAGCGCTGTCTTTTACCAGCATCAACTTAACCGCCGCAGGTTTCACCTTCTTGAGCGCCGCACCTTTATTCTCAGCTTGTCCGCCGCTGGCTTTGGGTTTCCTGATAGCCGGCTTTGTCTGTTTGGGTCTTTCGGGGCTTATCCGCACGGCACAATTCATGGCAAACAAGTCGGCTGCAAAAAATACGCCGCCTGCTGCCGAGCCCCCTAAACCGGCGACTATTCAACCTACCTTGTCGGATAAGTCTTGCACTTTTTTAAAAAAGCCTGTTCCTATATTTACGCCAAGCTCAATGCCCGAGGCCCTAGCGCCCCCCGCTTTAGCCGCATAGTGCTTGCAATCAATCCAGATACCCTCTTGACAGACGGGCGTTTCTTTTGCAAAATACCCCCCTGTTGATGGCCATTCTAAATTGCTCTATAAATAGACATTTTTGAGCCATATTCAGACGTTTCTTGATTTAATTGGGGTGTCGCCAAGCGGTAAGGCACGGGGTTTTGATCCCCGCATACCCAGGTTCGAATCCTGGCACCCCAGCCACCTTACTCGCGCCTGTTGGCATTTCACCAGGCTAGAATGCACCATCTTGGTTAGAGGAGACACAACCCCGTGCCTAAACTGATGCTTTTTACCGGTAATACCAATCCTGAACTTGCCCACAAAGTTGCCGCCCATCTGAAGATCCCTTTAGGGGAAATGAATTTGAGCCGTTTTAGTGATGGTGAAATCCTGTGTGAAATCCTGGAAAACGTGCGCGGTAAAGATGTGTTTATTATTCAACCTACGGCACATCCCTGTAATGACAGTCTTATGGAATTGGTATTAATGGCTGATGCCCTGCGCAGAGCTTCTGCTACTCGTATCACCGCCGTTGTCCCTTATTTTGGTTATGCACGTCAAGACAGACGTGTTCGTTCAGCACGTGTGCCTATTAGCGCCAAAGTCGTCGCCGACATGATGGGTTCTGTGGGCATTAATCGCTTATTAACCGTCGATTTACACGCCGATCAAATTCAAGGCTTTTTCTATATGCCAGTAGACAACGTCTACGCGACACCCGTATTTTTTGAAGATTTCAGACAAAGTTATGGCAATGATTTTCATAATTTAACCGTGGTATCGCCGGACGTAGGCGGTGTGGTGCGTGCTCGTGCTGTCGCCAAACGTTTAAACGATGCCGAATTGGCGATCATTGATAAACGGCGACCAGAAGCCAACCGTTCTGAGGTCATGCACATTATAGGACAAGTAGAAGGCCGTGATTGTTTAATCATGGATGACATCGTCGATACTGCCGGTACGCTGTGCAATGCTGCCAAAGCCTTAAAAGACAAGGGCGCGCTCACGGTCAGAGCCTATTGCACTCATCCCGTATTATCAGGCAATGCTTTGGACAACATCACCCATTCCGTCATAGATGAGCTGGTGGTCACTGATACTATCGCGCTCAATGCAGCCATTAAAAATTGTAAGAAGATCCGACAAGTTTCCTTAAGCCAATTATTGGCTGAAGCAATTTATAGGGTAAATGAATCGGAATCCATTAGCTCCATGTTCATGGATTAAAAACAGTGAACGCAAAAAGAGTTATCGTTTTATTGCTGGATTCTTTAGGGATAGGTGCGGCCGAAGATGCCAATGTATTCGGTGACGCGGGCTCTAATACCTTGGGGCATATTGCCAAAGCCTGTTTTGAAGGGACTGTTACGCGCCCTGAAATGGAAGGTCCTCTGCATATTCCTAATTTATGCCGTCACGGTTTAGCCAAGGCCGCGGTATTGAGTGCAGGACAACCTTTAATCGGCCTAGACGATACCTTGCCGGTTGATGCCCTGTATGGTTTTGCCAAAGAGATCAGTCACGGCAAAGATACACCCAGTGGTCATTGGGAATTGTGCGGCGTGCCCGTGTTATTTCAATGGGGTTATTTTCCACCGCAGTATCCCAGTTTCCCGGATACCCTGATCAGTGAATTCATCGCTAAGGCGAATATCCCAGGCATTCTGGGTAATTGTCACGCTTCCGGCACAGACATCATGGCACAACTGGGCGAAGAGCACATGAAAAGCGGTAAGCCCATTGTGTACACTTCTGCCGATTCCGTGTTTCAAATTGCAGCGCACGAAGAAAGTTTTGGTTTGACCCGTTTGTATGAGTTGTGTCACATTGCACGCAAACTGGTGGATCCTTACAATATAGGCCGCGTCATTGCCAGACCTTTCACGGGAACACCTGGGCATTTTCAACGTACTGATAACCGACGCGATTATACCATGCCACCGCCGGCACCCACATTATTCGATCATGTCATCGCAGCCGGACAAAAAGTGATTGCCATCGGTAAAACAGCGGATATCTTTGCCCACCAAGGCATTAGTGAAACCATCAAAGCCCATGGCTTAGACGGTTTATTCAACGCTACGCTCAGCGCGCTAGAAACTGCGCCTGCCGGCAGTTTGATTTTCACCAATTTTGTTGATTTCGACAGCCACTATGGACATCGCCGCGATGTAGCGGGGTATGCCGCAGGCCTAGAATATATCGATAGTCGTTTACCCCAATTGGATGCCGCCTTAAAACCAGGCGATATCGTTTTGCTCACGGCCGATCACGGTTGCGATCCCACCTGGCATGGCACGGATCACACACGCGAACACGTTCCGGTGTTAATGTGGGGGCCCGGCATTAAGACGAAAAACATTGGTAAACGTGACACCTTTGCGGATGCTGGCCAAAGTATCGCGCATTATCTCGGTGTTAAACCATTATCCTTTGGCCATTCTTTTTTATAAAGGATCACACTTATGATCAATACACAGATGATTCCCAAAGCAGAATTACACTTGCATTTAGAAGGCAGTATGAAACCTCGGCTGGTGCGACAACTCGCCAAACGCAATGGTTTAATCGTCCCAGAAGACATGTTTGCGCCCGATGAAACCTACCTCTGGAAAGATTTTTTAGATTTTCTGCAAGTCTATGATAAAGCAACGGTGGTGTTGAAAAACCAGCAAGATTATAGAGATATGACTTATGCGTATCTGGAAGAATGTGCGCGTGCGAACACCTTGTATGTAGAATTAATTTATTCCCCCGATCATGCTCTATTATGCGGCGTGTCTATAGAAGATAGCCTCGAAGGTGTGATTCAAGGCATTCAGGATGCCAAACGCGATTTTGGCATAGAAGCACGTATTCTCCTCGCTTTTGTGCGTCATTTTGGTGTGGAAAAGTGTGTGAAGATCGCTCAATGGGCCGCAGCTAATCCTCATCCTTTGATTACTGGCGTTAATCTTGCAGGCGATGAAATTAATTTCCCCGCCGAACAATTTAGTGAAGCTTTTCGCATTGCGGCGGATGCCGGTTTACAATGTACCACCCATGCGGGCGAAATGGCAGGACCTGAAAGTGTCTGGCAAGCCATCGATACTGCACCCATCAGTCGCGTCGGCCATGGCGTACGCGCCATCGAAGATGACAAGCTCATTGAAACTTTAATTCAACGCAACATCACTTTGGAAGTGTGCCCGGGTTCTAACATTGCCTTGCAAGTGTACCCTGATTTTGCGCACCACCCCTTGCGTAAACTTAAAGATCGCGGTGTAAAAGTGACTCTAAGTTCAGACGATCCGCCTTTCTTTGCGACGACGCTTGCCAACGAATACGACAATGCCGTGCGTTATTTTCAGTTTAATGAGAATGAATTGTTGGAGATGACGCGCAATAGTTTAAATGCTGCTTTCGTGGATGAGGCAACGAGGAAAGCGTTGTTGGCGCGAGTCCGTATATAGGACATGCCTTCCGCAGCGTATACTACGATGGAATATCCTATTAGGCCCTTAATGTGTAAGGGACAAGCGCCTGCACGCTTGTCCCTCTGCCCTATACTATTCTGTTCATTTTGGTGAATAGACAGTTTTAACAGAATGACCCGCCATCATTAAGAAAGCATCACTCAATTTTCCAACTGGCATTAAAGGACTTACAGCCACAACTTTTGGAATGAAGGTTACTGCTTCTCTCACAGCGGAAAATAAAGGATGAGTTTTTTGCTTTACATCCCCCGCATCATAAGACAAAATAGGTGCGCTTTTAGCATAATGT
>CAMFJO010000129.1 GCA_945956945.1 uncultured Legionellales bacterium
GCTTGATGGCGCCATGTCTGAAACTCAGGAATGCTAGCTAAATCCTGTATAGTAGCTGCTTCTTCACTGCGAAGCGCATCCACTAACGCCGCCACCGCCTTTTTATCATAAAAAAATGCTCCATAAGAGCCTACTGTGGGTATTAAATCATCCAACAACAGCTTATAATAAGCCATTTTTTGAGCCATAACCATTTTTTTAGTTTGAATTTCTTTTTCCTGTGCAGCCATACTATCTACCTCTTTTTACCTTCTTAACCTTTATTTTTATATTGTCCTTTTTTAGGACGATGTTATATTGTTCTAATATATCAGACGCTTAGGGATAACTGTTCAGTTCTCGAGCTAAAATACCCATTAACGTGCCAATAGCTTAGTCAATGCTGGCGATCTTAGCATTTAAATATTAAGGCAATCTTAAGAATAAAAAACTTTCTGATTTTTCACCGTTTTTTAGATAAAAAAATGAATTATTTATAGAAAAATGATTGTATTTAAGCTTGTTTATTAAAACTAGAATGGGTGTAAATATTGACCATAAACGAAAGGGCTTCCAAGCCACGACCCTCAGAGAGCAGTTAGCGGGGTTTATTAGCTCTGATAACCGCTCCTTGACGGTCGTGGCTCGCTTAATTCATTTGAGGCAAAGATCATCTCTTACTTTGGTAGGGGACTCCATACAATCTTTCCCATAAGATATCCTCAAAACCAAAATCCCGCATATCCACTATCCTTTGTGGATACAAGATCCCATCCAGATGGTCGCATTCGTGTTGTACGACGCGGGCATGAAACCCTTCAGCAATGCGATCAATTTTTTCACCTTCTTCATTAAAACCGCTATAGTGAATTTTAGTGTAACGCGGTACTTTGCCGCGCAACCCAGGTAGGCTCAGGCAACCTTCCCAGGCATCTACGGTTTCTTCCGTTAAAACAGTAATGACGGGGTTAATTAATACCGTAAAAGGAACGGGCTTTTCCTGAGGATAACGGGGATTATGATCAAAACCAAATAACACGATTCTCTGATTAATGCCTACTTGAGGTGCAGCTATACCGGCGCCACTATAAGCAACGAGAGAATCTTTTAAATCTTGGATGATATCGTATAAGGCTTGACAGGCAAATTCAGTCACCTCCACGGAGCGTTCCGCCAAACTCGGCGTGCCCATTCTTACAATTGGTAGAACCGCCATACTAAAATTCTCCTATTATTTTTGTAACCATTCACCACTTTAGAGATACACTAGCCGCGCTTAGAAATATATGAATTGAGCAATGAATATCTGAAAAACAGAGCACCGTTCGTACAGCGGGGTGGCACGTGATGGGGGCCCCCGGCGCGCGCAAGTATGAGCACGACGGGGTGCATCACGGTGACAGGACCCCGCGAACAAGAAGCTAACCGTAATCCTAAGTGCGGAGACTATATACTAACTACACTTAGCAACGCGGGGGTAGCCCATGAATATCTCAAACCAAAGCATGGCTCTTGAAGCCTGCTATTTTATCACCTTCAAACCACCCATATACGGCTGCAGCGCTTCTGGGATATGAATATGCCCTGCTTCATCCTGATAATTTTCCATTACGGCAACCAAGGTACGACCTACGGCCAAGCCTGAACCATTCAAGGTATGCACCAATTCAGGTTTGCCGTTGGCACTGTTTCTAAAACGTGCGTGCATGCGCCTCGCCTGAAAAGCTTCCGTATTAGAACAGGAAGAAATTTCTCGATAGCAATTTTGTGCCGGTAACCATACTTCCAGATCGTAAGTTTTAGCAGAGCAAAAACCCAGATCAGCAGTGCACAAGGATAACACCCTATAAGGTAATTTCAGGCGCTGTAAAATCGTTTCAGCATGTTGCCTTAATTTTTCCAGACAGGCATAAGATTCTTCAGGATGCGTTATCCACACCAGCTCTACCTTTTCAAATTGATGTTGCCGAATCATGCCGCGCGTGTCCTTACCATAGGCACCGGCTTCACTTCTAAAACAGGGCGTATGCGCCGTCCATTGTAAGGGCAATGCGTCTTCGGCGATGATTTCATCGCGCATTAAATTGGTTAAAGACACTTCCGCCGTAGGGATAAGACTATAGCCCACGGTGGTGGTAAATAAATCTTCTTTAAATTTGGGCAATTGTCCTGTACCAAATAAAGAAGCATCATTCACTAAATAAGGCACATAGGTTTCCTGATAACCGTGCTCATTCACATGAATATCTAACATAAATTGCGTTAAAGCCCGTTGTAGTTTGGCCAAATCGCGCTGCAACACCACAAAACGTGTTCCCGTTAATTTTGCCGCTTTATCAAAACTCATCTGCCCCAAGCCTTCCCCCAAGGCAACGTGATCTTTGACTTCAAAGTTAAATGTTTTGGGTTCACCCACACGGCTTATTTCCACATTATCAGCCTCGCTTTTTCCTACGGGCACAGAATCGTGCGGCAAATTGGGAATAGGCGCGCAGAAATCGTGTAATTTTTCCAGTACCGCATTTAAGTCCTGGCTTAGCTGAGTCAGTTTGTCTCCTAAAGAGCTGACCTCAGCCAGAACGGAGTCCACTTCTTTACCTTGAGCTTTTAATATACCTATCTTTTTAGATTGGACATTGCGTTCGTTTTGCAGCTGTTCTGTTTCAACCTGCAATCTTTTGCGCTCAGCTTCCAGTGTCGTAAATAGCGCCACGTCTAAAGTAAAACCGCGCGTCGCCAATTTCTTAGCAATGCCAGCAGCATCTTCTCTTAATAATTTTGCATCTAACATTTTTGTTTATACTCTTCATCCAATTTTTTTAAAAAAGCTAATTTTTCTGCCATTTTAATTTCCAATCCCCTATCCGTAGGTTGATAAAACACCTGTGGTTTCATCCCTTCCGGCCAATAATTCTCTCCTGCAGCATAAGCATAAGGCTCATTATGGGCATATCTGTATTCTTTACCATAATTTAACTCACGCATCAAGTGGGTTGGTGCATTGCGTAAATGCAAGGGGACTTCCAAGCTGCCGCTTTCTTTGACAAAAGCACGGGCCGCATTAAAAGCCGTATAAACGGCATTGCTTTTGGCTGCGATGGCCAAATAGAGAATGGCTTGTGCCAAGGCCAATTCACCTTCAGGCTGTCCCAACCGTTCTACGGTTTGCCAAGCTTCTATGGCCAAGGTTAAAGCCCTGGGATCGGCATTGCCAATATCTTCGGTAGCCATCCGCACAATGCGTCGCGCCAAATACAGAGGATCGCAACCCGCATCGAGCATACGCGTCAACCAGTATAAAGCAGCATTGGGATCTGAACCTCGTACCGATTTGTGCAAAGCCGAAATCAAATCGTAAAAAATATCACCTTGTTTATCGAAACGATGGTAATGACCCTGTACAATTTCTTTTACCTGTTCTAGGGTTAATTCTGCCGTACTCTCCATTAAGGCCAGCACGGTTTCTAAAAAATTTAAAGCGCGTCTAGCATCGCCATCAGCGGCCAGGCTCAATAAAGACAATTGCGCTTCGGGCAAATTTTTATGATTTAATGCTAAAGCGCGTTGTAAGATCAACCCTATTTCCGCTTCGCTTAAAGCTTTTAAAACATAAACTTTGGCGCGCGATAATAAGGCATTGTTCAGCGCAAAAGAAGGATTTTCTGTGGTAGCGCCAATCACAGTTAATAAACCATTTTCCATATAAGGTAAAAAAGCATCCTGTTGGGCCTTGTTGAAACGATGGATTTCATCCACAAATAAAATGGTTTTTTGCTCTAAAGCATTTTTCTTTGCTTCCGCGACATTGACTGCTTCTCGAATATCTTTAACCCCGGAAAAAACGGCAGACAGTTGCACAAAATGGGCTTGTGTTTTTTGTGCCATTAATTGCGCCAGAGTGGTTTTACCGGTGCCAGGCGGCCCCCAGAAAATGCAAGAATGCAATTGCCCTTTTTCTAAAGCAATTCTAAAAGGTTTATTCGGCGCCAGTAAATGGGTTTGCCCTACCAAGTCGTCCAAAGTTTGCGGCCGCAATTGCGCGGCCAAGGGTTCCAGGGTCTTATTCACTATTGCACTACATCCACCCCAGCGGGCAGATTTAACTCAAAAAGACTGCTGGGTAATTGGCTGTTTACTTTGACTTTATTAAATTGAATCTGTGTGCTTTGATCTAGATTATTGTCTATCACCATTGTGTCTAAAATATTATTTTTGAAGGTGATCCTTAATTGTTTAAACACGTCATTATCGTCTTTGGCAGATAACTGATAACAGTCTGGTGTTTTATC
>CAMFJO010000130.1 GCA_945956945.1 uncultured Legionellales bacterium
ATGGAAGTGAAGTGTGACGCCGTAGACAGGATCATAGCGCAATTGCAAGCTTATTGTGATGGCGGCGAGTGCCTCTTTAACCCTTCTGATGATGAAATGACTTGTCAGCTATTCGTGCCTACTGATGATAAAAATGAAATAACAATTGCATTACATGGAAAGGAAATGGAGGCAGTGAAAGAAGGCCGTCTTTATACGGATATTATGGGGAAATATTTCGATATTAATGGTAATACGTTTAAGCTTAAAGAGACAATCCCTGATCTGAGCGAAAAGGAGCGGTTCGAATGCTAGTTTCACTACGATCAAGTTTAAGTTGAAAGATACCTGAACAGGGGCTGTTGACATAAAAAAACCCGCCTTATGGCGGGTTTTCAGGGAGATCTTATACACTACGAGTTTGAGCGCTCATCATTCTCGTTAGTATCCGTTGCATTCATTTCCGGCATAAAAGTATGGCAGCCTAGAATCAATACAGCACTACCCGCTAGCATCAACAACAATGAAGGTTGAACCATTTGTCCATAAGCAAATAAGAATAAGCCTAGCGCATAGAGGACTAAACCTATAGCACAGCGGAGGGCTTCTTTGGAGCGTGTATTTTTTTTCACGGACAAGTGTTCATCATTATGGGCCGACGATGAGGGGATATTGAGTTTAGCGGTAGCCTGAATGGAGGGTTCAGGTTTGACAATGTTATCAAATGGGTTTTCATTGGGGGCAAAATATGCAGTCATGGTATCACTTCCTTATTATCACATGGTTACACTATTTATTAAGGCTTATGGCTATTAAGTGACTTAATAAATTCCGTCCTTTGTAGAGAGTTCCGACAGCTCTATTCTCAAAGGCAAAATGAGTATAGTACATATTTTGCCTTTTTCCAGGAAAAACCATCATTTTTTTTTGCTTTTGGGCGTTTAAAACCCAAAATTGTGGTTTATGCACTTGATTGTTCGATAGTTTTATGGCATACGCCTTTATTTGAGTGGGTAAAAAATGAATTGTAAACGACCCTTGCTCCTTGAGGGTAACTCAGTTACAATCGCGACAACATGAATCATTATTAGACATAATATGCACAAGAAACTTGTCATAGCCAATTGGAAAATGAACGGTACAAAGGCCGACATTGCTGCCATGGTGACCGCGATGCAACAGGATAGTGCAATATTAAGCCAAATCGAAGTTTCTCTGTGTGTACCTGCCGTATTCTTGGGTGACATGAGCCATTTATGTGCTTCTGCATTGGTTTCTTGGGGTGCTCAAAATGTCAGTGATAAGGCAAGTGGTGCTTTTACAGGTGAAATTTCTGCCAAGATGTTATTGGAAGTGGGCTGTCGATATGTGATAGTGGGGCATTCAGAGCGCCGTCTCTATTATGGAGAAGATAATCAGTGGGTGGCACAAAAATGGTTAGCAGCGAGAGAAGCTGGCTTAATACCCGTTTTGTGTGTGGGGGAAAGTTTAGCGCAAAAAGAAAGCGGACATACCTTGGCGATAGTGATTGAGCAATTAGATGCTGTATTAAAAGTAACGCATGCCAAAACTTTTTCTCACACTGTGATTGCTTATGAACCAGTATGGGCGATTGGCAGCGGTTTAACCCCAACACCGCAGGAGATACTTTTGGTGCACACAGCCTTGCGCGAGCACCTGATAAAACAGTATGATAGGGCGGCCAGTCAAACGGTACCTATATTATATGGTGGTAGTGTCAAGGGCGATAATGCGAGACAGCTATTAACACTAGACAATGTCGATGGTGGTTTGATCGGTGGTGCTTCGTTAAAATACGATACTTTTGCGCCCATTTATAAGGCGCTTTTATAGAGGTTAACATACGCATGGAATTAATACTATTAGTAATACATTTGGTGGCTTGTGTCGGTATAGTAGCTTTAGTGTTGTTACAACAAGGTAAGGGTTCAGATATAGGGGCTGCTTTTGGGAGCGGCGCTTCCAATACGGTATTTGGTAGCCCAGGTTCTGCCAGTTTTCTATTAAAATTAACTGGATTTGCTGGCTTGGTTTTTTTTGCCACCAGCATTATTTTGGGTTATGGTGCCGCTAAAATCAGCCGCCATCAAAAAACCGTAGACAGTGGTATTATATTACCTGTGACCCAGGATAATGGTGTATCGCCTGTGGTGCCCACTAATTCTGGTCTGGGCGGTATCTCATTGCCTCAGCCGGAGAATAATGAGACACAGGGGAAATAAGAATTGCCGAAGTGGTGGAATTGGTAGACACGCTGTCTTGAGGGGGCAGTGGCGTGAGCCGTGCCGGTTCGAGTCCGGCTTTCGGCACCATATACTCTTCGCATTTGATTTTTAGGTGTTGTTGGCTGCGTCCTTGAACAGAAGTCATGTAGGTTACTACACTTCTTCTGTTCAAGGGCTTGCCGCCTAACCTAAAAACCAACTGCTGTGAGTATTGTATTAATTTAAGGAAATAGTATGTTAACAAATTATCTCCCTATACTGATTTTCTTGGCCTTAGCGGTTGTTTTAGCACTAGTGCCCATGGCTGCTGGAGCGATATTGGGCCCGCGTAAACCGGATGCGGTTAAGAATGCGCCTTATGAATGCGGTTTTCCTGCTTTTGAGGACGCGCGCATGCCTTTTGATATTCGTTATTATCTCGTTGCTATCTTATTTATACTTTTTGATTTGGAAACAGGTTTTTTATTTCCCTGGGCTGTCGTATTACGCCAGATTGGTTGGTTTGGGTTTTTAAGCATGATGGTATTTTTAGGTCTATTGGTGATAGGCTTTATTTTTGAATGGAAAAAGGGGGCTTTAGAATGGGAATAGATACTTCAGCCGCACACGAAATCTTTCAACCTCAAGAAATGCAACAAAATGGCTTTGTAACGACTTCATTGGAAAAGTTAGTCAGTTGGGCACGCAGTGGCTCCATGTGGCCTGTGACTTTTGGTTTAGCCTGTTGCGCGGTAGAAATGATGCATTCCGCTGCTGCGCGTTATGATTTGGATCGTTTTGGTGTGATGTTTAGACCGAGCCCTCGCCAATCCGATGTGATGATTGTGGCGGGAACTTTATGCAATAAAATGGCGCCTGCCTTGCGTCGCGTTTACGATCAAATGGCCGAACCTCGTTGGGTGATTTCTATGGGTTCGTGTGCCAATGGTGGTGGTTATTACCATTATTCTTATTCGGTAGTTAGAGGATGCGATCGTATTGTGCCAGTCGATATTTATGTGCCTGGTTGTCCGCCGACGGCAGAAGCGCTGGTCTATGGTATTATTCAATTGCAGAATAAAATACGGCGAGAAAAACGGATTTTTTATCATAATGATTCCAGGGATTAAAGCATGATACTACAAGATCGGATTCTCCAACATTTTAGCGCTCAGGGCTTTGATTGTAAGGTCGCAATGCAGCCTTTGGTGGTATTGCCGGCGACAGCAGCCCCTTCGCAATTAGCTTTGCAGCAGGACCGCAAAGAATTGACCTTAATACTGAGTAAAAACGCTTTATTGGATGTGGCGACACAATTACGCGATACGCCGGAATTTTGTTTTGAACAACTCATTGATGTCTGTGGTGTTGATTATTTAACCTATGGCATAGACGAGTGGGTAACGGATAAGGCAACGGGCTCTGGTTTTGAGCGTGCGGTAAACAAACAGGGTTTAACCGTGGAACCTTTTTCTGGCCCACGTTTTGCAGTGGTGTACCATTTATTATCGGTTAAGCTCAATCAACGCTTAAGGTTAAAAGTATTTTTAGACGAAGTCGATCTACGTCTGCCATCGGTTATGCCCATATGGCCTGCTGCAAATTGGTTTGAACGAGAAGCTTTCGATTTGTTCGGTTTCTTGTTTGAAGGACACCCGGATTTACGGCGCATTTTAACGGATTATGGTTTTATAGGACATCCTTTTAGAAAAGATTTTCCGGTTTCAGGTCATGTGGAAATGCGCTATGACAAAGCCACTGAACGGGTTATCTATCAGCCGGTGTCTATACCGGAACGGGTATTAGTGCCTAAAGTTATTCGAGAAGACAGTCGTTACTTAGAAGGAGAACCTTCTCATGGCTGAATTACATAATTACACACTGAATTTTGGACCTCAGCATCCTGCTGCCCACGGTGTATTGCGTTTGGTATTGGAAACAGAAGGTGAAGTGATTCGACGTGCCGATCCACATATCGGTTTGTTGCATCGGGCAACCGAAAAACTGGCAGAAACCAAACCCTATAACCAGAGCATCGGTTATATGGATAGGTTAGATT
>CAMFJO010000131.1 GCA_945956945.1 uncultured Legionellales bacterium
CAACAAATATCAGAGCATATTACCAATAGCCCCGGGTATCGTTTGGGCCTTGTGTCGGGTTATGACGATCGCATGATGGAACTGGCAGACCACACGCCGCTCATACCCTTCCCTCAAGTCGTCGATGACATTGTGATAGGGAAGCATGTGGGTATAGAACTCAGTTGGAGCGTGGTGGTAGTCTCGGCAGGCTTTGTCATCACCTTCTAGACCCTTATAAGTTATGCTATACTATGGCTCATCTAATCTTGTTGGGAGTATTACATGAGCCTTGATACCATTCAGAAGTTAATTGATGAACACGATGTTCGTTATGTGGATTTACGCTTAACAGGTTTGGATGGTAAAGAGCAGCATTTGACCATTCCTATTCATGCAGTGGATGAAGACTTTTGGGCTGAAGGCAAAATGTTTGATGCCTCTTCTATTCGCGGTTTTAAAGGCATACAAGAATCCGACATGGTGTTAATGCCCGACATAAACTCTGCTGTGCTGGATCCCTTTTATACCGATCCGACGCTCAATATTCGTTGCAATGTCATTGAACCCAATACCATGTTGCCTTACGATCGTTGTCCGCGCGCTTTGGCAGCACGCGCCGAAAATTATTTGCGTGCCACCGGAATTGCCGATGCCTGTTATTTTGGTCCCGAGCCAGAATTTTTTATTTTTGATGATGTACGCTGGTGTGTCAATATGCAAGGCGCTTCCTTTAGCATCGATTCTGCGGAAGGTGCATGGAATTCCATTACGCCCTTAGAAGGCGGTAATATGGGACATAGACCAGGGGTTAAAGGCGGTTATTTTCCCGTTCCGCCCGTAGATTCTTCACAAGATTTGCGTTCTGCCATGTGCAATACTTTGGAAGCCATGGGGCTGGTGGTGGAAGTGCACCACCATGAAGTGGCCACAGGCAACCAAAATGAAATCGGTACGCGCTTTAATACCTTGTTGAAGAAAGCGGATGAAATGCAGATCTTTAAATATGTGGTTCACAATGTAGCGCACCTGTATGGTAAAACCGCCACCTTTATGCCAAAACCTTTAGTCGGTGATAACGGCAGTGGCATGCATTGCCACCAATCTTTAATGAAGAATGGCGTAAATTTATTTTCCGGTGAAAATTATGCTGGGCTTTCTGAAATGGCTCTCTATTATGTAGGCGGGATTATCAAGCATGCACGTGCCTTGAATGCCCTCACCAATCCGACAACCAATAGTTATCGACGTTTGGTTCCTGGCTATGAAGCCCCGGTAATGTTGGCCTATTCGGCACGCAATCGTTCTGCTTCTATTCGCGTGCCTTTTACACCGAGCCCTAAAGGGCGTCGCATTGAGGTGCGTTTCCCCGATCCCGCGTGTAATCCTTATCTCGCTTTTGCAGCCATGATGATGGCAGGTTTAGACGGCATTCACAATAAGATCCATCCGGGTGAACCTATCGATAAAGACTTATACCATTTGCCGCCTGAAGAAGCACACGATATTCCTACTGTGGCTGATAATTTATTCCAAGCTTTAGATGCGCTTGATGCGGATCGCAGTTTCTTGCTGGCTGGTGAAGTATTTAGCCACGATATTATCGATGCTTATATCGGCTTAAAAGCAAAAGAAGCAAAGCAGGTTTCCATGATGACACATCCTCTGGAATTTGAGTTGTATTATAGTAGTTAAAGACAGCCTGTCTCTCGATCCGGAGGCCGATTGCTATTAGTAGAATAGATGAGGCATTAAAAATAGCTAAAAACTTTCTCAAAGCTATTGACAAGTCTACGAAAAAGTTCATAATAGCCATTAAATGGTGTTGAACTATTTTCTAAAAATAGCCGTAATATAAAATCTTACATCAAAGAGTTGCCATTATTATTTATTAGATGACAAATAGTTATTTGCAATAATAAAATACCATCCCCCAATAAGTACTATCATTTAATTTCGGGGGGTAAATAATGACCGTCGCACGCTCAAAACACGATGCCTTTTTCAAGCGCATGATGAAAAACAAAAAATTGGCCCGCGATTTTTTTGCAACCTATTTACCACAAAAAATTTTAAGGGTGGTAGATCTATCCGAGCTTAAACTTGAAGATAGTTCGTTTGTAGATGAAGATTTATACGAACATGAAAGCGATGTGTTGTTCTGTGTCAAAAGAAAAGACACCGAGAAGAATTGTTTTTTATATGTACTCTGCGAGCATCAAAGTACAGCAGATCCAGAGATGCCATTTAGGCTGATTTATTATCTTATGCAATTTTTAAAACGGTATCTAGTAGACCATAGATCTTCCCCCTTCCCATTACCGTTAATTTATCCTTTGGTTGTTTATAATGGTAATACCCCCTGGAATACCCATAGAAATTTTATTCATTTATTCGCAGAACCTATAGCATGGATGCGTGACGTGTTTCTAGAGCCATTTGCTATTTTGGACGTGGGACAAATAGAAGAAGGTAATTTAAAAAAAGCCCATTTAAGTAATTTAATGTTAGCAAGCCTAATAAGAGCAAAAAGTATACAAGATATAGAGTGCAAGATAAAATTATTGGATGAATTATTACAATCTTGTGGTATAGAAACGCATAGCGGGATATTGCGTTCTATGCTAAAATATTTTGTATCGTGTATTGATCCTAGTGATAGAAAGGCATCGGCGTATTTATTGGTTATTCAGCAATCTTTTTCACCTAAATATCAGGAGGTGGCTATGAATTTATTAGAACATATCAAAGAAGAAGGCTATCAAGAAGGTGCTAAAGAAGCACTTAAAAAAACGGCTTTACGAATGTTGAAGGAAGGTGTAGATAAATCTTTTGTCACTAGAATAACCGGATTATTACCGAATGAAGTACACGAATTAGCAGAATTGTGTGAGGCTTAAGAACACGCGTATTATTCTGCTACACTGCCTTCCATCAAACAAGCCTTTTGGAATAAAGCCAGCGGAATCAACAGGCAAAGAACGATGCCGGCTGATAATTTAAAAGGATAACTCCATGCGCTGCCGACATTGATGCCATCGGGCGCTAATAAGCCTAAACCTATCGCCAATAAACAAGTGAAGGTACCAAGGCCTGCCAAAATCCACATGCCGCCTGTACCGCCTGGAACATTGTAGGTTCGGTAATGTAGCGGGTATTTATAACGTAAGCGAATGGCCGCTGCAAACATAAAGACATAGACGATCATCGCTAGCTGTGCTGCCAGTGCTGATAATACCCAGTAAGAGCTTTGTATGCTGGGCATATACACAAAGGTTAAAGAGATAAAACTAAAAATAACGGCTTGTAACAACAATAAAGTCACGGGCGCTTCTTTCTTATTGGTATAACTGAGCCATTTAGGCAAACATTCATCTTCGATGGCGACCATCAAGCCGCGCACAGGGCCGAGGACCCAAGTAGAGACGCTGCAAAAAGCGCCGATGATGATCGACATAATGATCCACGGTGTTAAAGCTTGTAAATGAAAGGGCGTAAGAAAAGCAATAAAGGCATCTATCAGGCCAGAAACCAAATCCAGTTGCTGTTTGGGCAGCACAATGGCAATGGCCAGAGAAGATAAAGCAAGCGACAATAAGATAATCAGTGCTGAATAAGCAATGGCTTTAGGGTAATCGCGTTTGGGGTGACGCACATTTTCCGCGTGCGTTGCGGACATTTCCATACCCAATAAGCCGAATAAAACAGCCACCAGAAAAGCGAAATTCCCGCTGGTATGGTGAAGGGGAATGATGGAATGCCAGTGAAAATCAATGGCACTGGGATGTCCCGATAACAACCATATCCCCGCCAATAAAATGAGTAAAGTGATGGGTAATAAAGTACCGATGATGGCGCCTATCGTGCTCACCCAACTCGATAATTGAATGCCGCCACAATTAATGAAGGTTGTTGCCCAAAAACTGCCTAACAATACACTAATAAGATAGGTTTTACTCTGTGCTAGAGCGGGGTTAAACAAATAGGCCAAAGTGGTGGCGACAAAAGCTAAAATAGTGGGATACCATACGATATTATAAAACCATTGCAACCAGATCGTTACAAAGCCCCAACGCTTACCAAAGGCTTCTCGCACCCAGATATAAATACCGCCTAATTGTGGCCAACCCGTAGCCAACTCGGCGGCAACAAAGGCCACAGGGAAAAAAAACAGCAGTGCGGCTAAGTCATAATAAAAAAGAATACTGCTACCTAATTCGGCATTGATGGGGAGGCTTCTTAAGCTATCGACTGCAATGACATTGATCA
>CAMFJO010000132.1 GCA_945956945.1 uncultured Legionellales bacterium
AATGAGCATTTTTCAGAGAAAATTTGCGCCCCAGATGCGCCCAATATGGGCTTTTAGTGAAAAATGGTGTGAGCAATTACATTAAATCATAGCTTAGGCCAGAAAGAAAGAGGCTACTTTGCGAAAGGCTGAATGATCTCCATCTGGGGAAATAATTGCAATACGTCCCTTGTATTTTCTTCTAAAAATAAGACCTTCAAATTCGGCCCTGCATCCTGAGTAAAATAAACCGGCAAGTGATCTCGACGCAATTGCCAGATTTGTTTCCTGCATTCTATGCTTTGTGGTGTATTATAAGTAATGGAGGGGGTGGCCATTAGCATCGTCTCATGCATGAATAAAGCATTACGTTCACTGGCTTCACCTAAACTTATAAAGTCTTTGTGGGTCAAAGCTGTTTTTATCTCTGCCAGATCGCTCGCTACTTGTTGCGGCCATAAGGTATAAAAAGGCGAGGTTTGTTTGGTAATAGCCATTGCTTCGCGGGAGGAAATAGTTTTTTTTTCGCTGGAAATAATCCATAAACCAATACGCAATTGCGGCCAAATCGTCTTTAAAGGAATACCTAAACTATCCATGCCATCATCGCGTATCCCTTGTTGCCATTCTACAAAACCAGACCATAGGGAACGACAGGCACTGCCACTGCCTAAGCGTGCTAAAATAGATAATTCGCTGCGGGTTAATTGCCAACCATATAAAGCATCTAATCCTTTTACAACAGAAGCAAATCCACTGGCCGAGGAGGCAAGGCCGGCAGCGATGGGAATTGTGCTGTTAATTCTGACGTGCAAACAAGGAAAAGCTTTAACCCCCCTGAATAGATTAATGAATGAAAATAACCGTTGATAGAAATCATTGTCTTCTGTCACTGTTTTTCCATTCAAAGTTAAACGATCTTTGTCTGCATCGATGACTTCAAAAGCAAAATGACTGCCTTTTTCGGCTAAGCTAATCGATAAACTGGGTGTTACCGGCAAATTGAGTTGGGCATCTCTCTTGCCCCAATATTTACACAAGGCAATATTAGCAGGAGCGTACACCGCGCCTTTTTCTAAACAAATGTCCCGTGATTTTTCAGCGAGAATGCGCGCGATGACGTCTACTTTATTCAACAAGGCTTGCTCCTGTTTGACTGATAGTCAGAGGTATATACTGTGCATTGGGGTGCAATGCGCGGATTTCAGGTTCTGTAATCCCTGCCCATTCACCACCTAAAGCTAACAAGCAATCTCCTAGTCCTGCACCAGAAATCTTGACGCCTTCTACAGCGATGCGTTCTTTGAGCCAGTTACTTAATCGTTCGCTATGTGCATCCATAACTTGCAGCGCTTTCTGCAATTCCTGATATCGATGCATGCACTGTCCCAGACTATTTCTATCATTTTTTTGCCACGCATCGGCAGCTTTTAACACAATTTCACCCATAGCGCGATAAATCGAATCTAATGTTTCGGGCGTATTTCTAAAGGTAGCTTGTACTTGTTGTAATACAGTCGCCGTAGGCGTTTTATAACCACAATACAATAAGTGCAAATCGGTGCGAGGTGTTAAATCGAGGGTTTGTTGCGTCTTAGGGTTATAATAGATTGCACCGCCATGTAGACTTGCTAATGCATCCATACCCGAACCACTGCCTTGTATTTGTCGGATAACAGCACAAGCTTCTGTCCAGATAGTGATATCTAAGTCATAGAGATGCTTCAGAGCTTTTAACAAAGCCACCGTCACGGCTGCAGAACTACCCAATCCTAAAGAAGGATCAATGGCAGAATCTATGTGTATGTTTAAACCTTGTGTCAGTATTTTGCGATGTTGTGCTAAACAGGCTAGCACGAAATGATAGGGCTTGGTGATCGCAAGCTCTTTTAGGGTTGTCTGATGGGGGGGAAATCTATTAGAACGAATATCAATGAGATTATCTGAACGTATTTCCACTCTGACACTCAGGTATTGCTCTATAGCGGCGACCATTGCTGGCTCTGCTGCTAATACAGCATGTTCGCCAAATAGCATGACGCTGCCCGGTACCCGAACTTTAACCCAATCGTAAGCCACGCCTATCTCCTGTGATTTTTTCAGCGGTATACCCAAAGTGGTGGCACCAGCTCTGTGGATCTTGTTCACTGGCAATCAACACCACCCCAGCGCTATGGCCAACAATGCTGCCGGCACCGCAAATTTTTGCAGCGGCTTGTTGTTGCTCTAAGTAGCGAATAAATTGTTGTACGGGGAGCGGTACGACATCTAGGGAGGTTAATAATTGATGGTTAGCGCGAATCGCTATTTGAAAGTCGCCAAAATGATGTTGATTTAAGGCGATTTTAACGGCATGGGTCACAGCACCGAATTCTTCTGCGCGACTAGATTTTTCGAGTAATTTTTTGGTATGTGCCACACATTCCCCCGTCGTGCTGCCCGGAGAACCTGTATTAACCATGTATAAAGGCCACTCTGGTGGAACCACTAGCGGACTAAATTGTCCATTGTGGTATTCCAAGGCACCCCCTTGCAAAGAGACACGCAGATCTAGACCGCTAGAATAACCATGTTGTAAATTTTCAGTTTCCAAAGCCAATTGGAACAAATGCTCTTTATCAATATCTTCTTTGAAATGATTTGCCAATGCAAATTTCACAGCGAGGATCATGGCGGCGGAGGAGCCCATACCACAACCCATGGGAATAGTAGATTCTGTTTTTAAATGAATGCCGGCATCGGAGAAACGGTTAAATCGTTCTAAGAAATTGCTCAAGGCAAAGTGAGACAATTCATGCGGTAGCTTTAATACATCTTTGATGCTGCGCTCACCTTGTAGAAATCCGTGATAATCTTTCGATAGACGTGATTTAAACCGTTTTAATGCTTTAACCGTCATGTCTTTATGATGCTTTAAATTCAATAGATCGAATACCACTGTAGCGGGGGAGGAATGGGAAATCACGGAAGCTATCGCGTAGCGATCGACGGCAATGGCTAAGGCCGGTTGACCACAAACAACGGCATGCTCGCCAGATAAAATAATTTTACCGGGGGCAATGGCTTTCATTATGGTGTACTAATGGATTCTGGCGCAGAATCGTGTGCTTGTCGTTCAAAAATAGTGTGTGCTCGCATGAGTTCACCGGGATTGGTCTGTGCTGCCAGCAAAGAAATTTCACCGCATAAGACTGTCGCACCGATGATAGCCGCTAAACGACGCGCATTTTCCCCAACGGGACGATCCTGATGACAGCCAAGTAAATGTAAATTTCTTTGCACAAAAGGATAATCTTTCCCATTCCCTATAGTTCCCACAATAATATTAGGTAGTGTTGCTGAAAAATAAAGATCGTCATTACGTGCTTCGGCAAACACCATGCCTTGAGAGCCTTCAACAATATTGGCCACATCTTGGCCTAAAGCAAGATAAAAAGCAAACAGTAAATTGGCAAAATGCGCATTGGCCGAGCGAATACCGCCCGCTAACATCGTTCCCAACAAGTTTTTCTTGGTATTTAACTCTGCTATTTTTTCAGGGGTGGTTTTTAAGGTGCTCAAACAAATTGCCCGTGGCACTAATAATTCTGCTACGACATAACGTCCTCTTCCCAAAATGCCATTGACTGCGGTTGCTTTTTTATCGGTGCAATAGTTTCCCGAAATGGACACATAGCGTAGAAAAGAATATTGGTTAAGTAACCAGGCCATGACTTCATCGGCAGCTTGAGTAACCATATTATGGCCGGCAGCATCGCCGGTGGAAAACTCCAAACGTAAAAATAATAAATTGCCTACAATTTGCGTATGGCTGTCGATGAGCTTAGCAAAACGGCTGCTGCGTGCGATTTGCAATTGTAATTCTGGTTGCCGTAATTTAACCGCCAAGCTTACTTCATGGCAGCGCGCTGCATCCGGTGCTTCCAGGAGTATCGAGCGTGTCATACGTTCATCAATGATAGTGGTTAAAATACCGCCACATTGGCGCGATAGTTTGGCGCCGCGGTTGGTAGATGGCCATAAAGGTAGCTCATAGGTCGCTAGAGGTACCATGATTTCATCATTGACGACAGAGCCTATCAGTTTAACTGGCCCTATCGTACGCATAGGAACGTGTGCATGGGTTTGTTCCATATGGCCTCCCAAAAAATATCGCAAAATTGTGAAAAAATAGGTCACAATTCTATCATCTTTTTTTGTCAGGAGCTAGGGCCTGTTGGCATTTCATTTGCCGGCTGCAAAATAAGTAGAATC
>CAMFJO010000133.1 GCA_945956945.1 uncultured Legionellales bacterium
GACTTAAAGCCCGCAATAATAAGTCTGGGTCCTTAAAGGTATAATCTATGATCTTGGATAACTTATCAATCGCTTGCATTGATTCCTCTATTTTAAGCGTTCGCCAAATCGGGACCAGCGCAATTTTTTGGCCTTATTGTCATAACTCAAAAGAATGAATTTTGCTTGACCGACTAAATTTTCCTCGGGCACAAATCCCCAGGCACGGCTGTCAAAGCTATCATCCCTATTGTCTCCCATGGCAAAATACATTCCCTCTGGGACAATAAAATCGTAGGTATTATTATCTTCCTTATCAGGGTTAATCAATATAGAATGCTTAACGCCCAATAAGTCTTCTTCATACAAGCTGACTGGCAAATCACCACCATTTTCATCATCTTCATAATCCGTGGCGGTACCAAGATAGCGTTGTTTTGCTTTAAGGCCATTGACCGTTAAAGTTTTATCTTTATAAACGATATGATCACCTGGTAAACCGACGATACGTTTAACATAATCTACGGTGGGATCCACAGGAAAATGAAACACGGCAATCTCACCACGCTTAGGTTCGCCTATTTTAAGAAAGCGTGTATTGGTAATCGGCAAACGTAAACCATAACTATACTGAGTAACCAATAAAAAATCATTGGGTAATACCGTTGGTTCTAAAGATCCGGTCGGGACGCGATAGGGTTGCACGATGAAAGAACGGATGAGAAGAACGACTAGAAAAACAGGGAAAAAAGAGCGCGAGAATTCTACTAAAGCAGGTATTCTACGGCCTTTATGTCGTTTTTTAGCCCACAGGATTTTGTCCAAACCATAAATAATTCCGGTTAATACCGTGATCACGACCAGAGCAATGGGAAAATAATAACTAATATTCAGTTTGGAAAAGAACAGTTCATAGATACCATAGAGAAACAGCAGCACAAAAATAATTCTGGCTGATTCAATTAAACTCGGCGGTTTTTCAATATGCGTCAAACGCCGCTTGGGAGCCCATCGTAGAATATCGATTAAACTCACCACACCCGTTACAATAAATAGTCCTAAATAAACCATCATCCCGGTTGTCATTTTTTATTCTCCACTTGTAATACGGCTAAAAAAGCTTCCTGCGGAATTTCAACGCGACCCACCATTTTCATGCGTTTTTTTCCCGCTTTTTGTTTCTCCAATAATTTACGTTTACGCGAAATATCACCGCCATAACATTTGGCCGTCACATTCTTGCGCAGTGCTTTGACGGTTTGTCTGGCGATAATTTGCGAACCAATCGCCGCTTGTATCGCCACATCAAACATTTGTCTGGGAATGAGCGTTTGCATCCGCTCGACTAAAGCTCTACCACGATAATAGGCATTATCTCGGTGTACAATGATAGACAAGGCATCTACTTTTTCGCCATTAATCAGTACATCCAATTTTATCAGATCAGCCGGTTGATACCGTGCAAAATGATAGTCAAAAGAAGCATAACCACGGCTGACTGATTTTAAACGATCAAAGAAATCCAATACCACTTCATTTAAGGGAATTTCATAGGTTAAGGCCACCTGACGCCCGACATACAACATTTTCACTTGCGAGCCGCGTTTTTCTACGCACAGGCTGATGACATTACCCACATACTCTTGCGGCGTTAAAATATTCGCTGTCACAATAGGCTCGCGAATTTCACTGATGCTGCCTGTAGACGGCAAGCGTGCGGGATTGTCTATGAGCATGACCTCATTTTTATGCGTTACCACTTCAAAAATAACCGTTGGTGCCGTGGTGATTAGATCCAGATCGTATTCGCGTTCCAGACGTTCCTGGATAATTTCCATGTGTAATAGACCCAGGAAACCGCAGCGAAAACCAAAGCCCAAAGCTTCGGAGGTTTCAGGTTCATAGAATAAAGAAGCGTCGTTGAGGCTTAATTTGGCCAAAGCATCGCGAAAATCTTCATAATCATCGGCGCTGATGGGAAATAATCCGGCAAATACTTTAGGTTGCACTTTTTCAAAACCCGGTAAAGGTTTGTCGGCGCTGTTCACTGCATGCGTTAAGGTGTCACCCACTGGCGCACCATTAATGTCTTTAATGCTGGCGACGATCATACCCACTTCACCCGCTGCCAAGGTTTTCTGCTCGACCAATTTGGGTGTGTAAATACCCATTTTAGTGACTTCGTATTGCAGCCCTGTCGACATCACTTTAATTTTATCCCGCACGTTTAAGGTGCCTGCTTTAACGCGCACTAAAGACACGACGCCTAAATAACTGTCAAACCAGGAATCAATAATCAAGGCTTGCAGAGGTGCCTCGGTGTCCATAGCAGGAGCCGGTATTCGCTCAATTAACTGTTCCAATAAATCTTCAATGCCCAAGCCTGTTTTTGCACTGATTTCCAATGCATCACTCGCATCTATACCGATAATGTCTTCAATTTCCTGGCGCACACGTTCGGGTTCAGCCTGAGGCAAATCGATTTTATTCAGGACAGGAATGACTTCTAGCGACTGCTCGATGGCGGTATAACACACGGCCACGGTTTGGGCTTCCACGCCTTGGGCTGCATCCACCACCAATAAGGCACCTTCACAGGCCGATAAGGATCGGGATACTTCATAGCTAAAGTCCACGTGCCCCGGGGTATCAATGAAATTAAGAATATACAGTTCACCATTCCGGGCCTTATAGTGCAAACACACGCTTTGGGCCTTGATGGTAATGCCCCTTTCGCGCTCAAGATCCATCGAATCCAGCACCTGTTCGGCCATTTCACGGCTCGATAAACCACCGCACAATTGAATCAACCTATCGGATAAGGTGGACTTACCATGATCGATATGGGCAATAATAGAGAAATTTCGGATATTTTTCATACTGTTTGGACTAAAATTGGCCTTTTTAGGATACAGGCGTCATTTTACGACCACACAAGAAGAAAGTAAAGGGCGATTTAAGAAGCGTGTGTTTACCCTGGCACGGACTGACGCCATAAAAGCTTAAGATTTCCTTAAGAATGTTCTTGTACAATCCGCCCCTTCATTAGGAGTATCTTGGGGCGATAAGTCTTAGAGATTGAGAATACACATTTTATAGAAAGAGGTAAATCGTGGCAGCATCGATTGAAGAATCCAATACAGCGCTAGCAAACAGCTTCAGCGATCACCATGCACAAGTGGATCACGAGGCAAAAACCGTCAGCCAGAATCTACAGGGGCCTTATGCCATTAAAAAAAGTGGTCAGTTTTGGGTTTTTGATTTACCTGGGTTTATTAATCTTAAGAATCCCAACACAATTAATTATGCTTACTTGGCTGAGAAGACAGGGCTTAGTGACCTGCAATGCGGTAAATTGGTTAATTTTATGACGCAATCGCCATCACCCACTGATAAAGAGATGGCTGATTACCTTCAATCCATAAAGGTTAAGGGTATTGGCGATGTTTTAGGCCGCGGAGGACATCGACTCTCCATAGAAAGCGATGTGGCTTATAAACAGCGTATGCATCGGCAAATTAGCGCATTAATCAACTCAGTTGAAGGCGGTGCCAATGTGTTAAATTTTCAAGAAGAACCGCGCTACGGGGTAAAAGAGTCGGCAACGCGGATGCCCATTTTTAAAGAAATCATGGCCGATCTGGGTTATGTCCGTGTGGCGCACTTAGACAAGAGAGATGTGGGCATTTGGGTAAAAAAGGGGCTTGAAAGAAAATTTAAGTCGATCGACAAAAAATTACCTTTATTTGTTGAGGTAACGTCTGATGATGAAGAGGAATTTTGCTTCAGAGGTTGCATCGTTCAGGATAGTACGTATTTATACCTCAATCTTCATGCCTATAATCGGATGACACCACACAAGACCATGGATGACTTCGTGACTAAATTGATAGCCCTTAAAGAAATGGCGCAGGCTTATGCTGATCAACACCAGCCAAAACTGAGTCTTATCATTCAGGGAGACATGAATTTATTTAAGCTGGATAGCATGCAACAACAACGATTACGAGATGCAGGCTTTGTCGTTGAACCTGTGAAAGGGCAAGAAAGATTTGTTAAGACAGGTACACCTACGTGTGAAGCTTATTTACGGGCATCACCAAAACCTGCTGCCGTCCTGTCCCCCGTTGCGGCTGCGCCAGCATTTCATTCCTATCCACAATCCAGTTCAGCGCCTCTCCCTTATGTTCCGCAGTACCCACAGCCGGCATTTGCGCCACAGCAACAACCAGCTCCCAACAGTATAGCGC
>CAMFJO010000134.1 GCA_945956945.1 uncultured Legionellales bacterium
AGCTTAAAATCTTCGCTAACAGGTGCTTTGACATCGCCCATCGCACAAAGATGCGTGATAAATTGAATCCCTTTAGTGGCTAATAATTTTTTGGCTATGGCACCTGCAGCAACCCGACAAGCGGTTTCACGCGCAGACGAACGCCCGCCACCGCGATAATCAAAAACACCATATTTTTCTAAATAGCTAAAATTGGCATGTCCTGGACGTAATACGTTTTTCATCATTTCATATTTGCTGCTATCCGCATCTTTATTGTGAATAATAATGCTAATCGGTGTTCCGGTAGTGATACCGTCGAAGACACCAGAATAGATTTCAGCCCTATCTGTTTCCCCACGCGGTGAAGTATAAGGATTCATTCCTGGCGCTCTTAAATTTAAGGCTTGTTGAATATCTTCTTCTGTTAAGGCAAGACCAGCCGGACAACCATCTATCACCACACCAATGGCTTTACCATGCGATTCGCCCCACGTGGTTATACGAAAAATATTGCCAAAGCTATTGCTGGGCATGTTCTTTCTCCGGGAGTGGGCGCAATAACCTACGTGCTTTCATCGTATCGGGGCGTATACCATGCCATACAAAAAAAGCTTCTGCCGCTTGTTCAATCAACATGCCTAAGCCATCGGCCATTTTAGTTACTCCCAAAGCGCTCACTGCTTGTAAAAAAGGGGTGGGTTGATCAGAATAGATCAGATCATAACATAAAGTTTCAGGGGAAAGTTGCGGTAAATGCGAAATAGGCCCTGTTGGAGGAATACTGTTGATCACAATATCAAATTTTTCTGCAGCGCAATTTTTAAGTTCGGTAAAGGTGATGGCTCCAAATGGTTTAAACGACTCTGCCAAATTCTGTGCTTTCCCTACAGTGCGATTGGCAATCGTCACTAAAACAGGTTGTTCCAATAATAAAGGGTATAAAATACCACGCACCGCGCCTCCCGCGCCCAGAATTAAAATACGCTTACCCTGCAATGACCATTTCTGAAAATCTTTAATGTCTTTGATTAATCCGATGCCATCGGTATTATCACCCAAACTGTCCCCATCCGTGTTTAACACAATGGTATTCACGGCGCCCGCTTGCTCTGCGCGCGGTGTCAAGTGCATAACCCATTTAAAGGCATCTTCCTTGCACGGCGCTGTTACATTGGCGCCATAACCGCCTTGTTGTTGAAATTCCGAGATAACTGCTGAAAACCCGACATTGTTTGGTACTAATATTCGGTCATAACTTAATGCTACACCGGTATCCTCTGCAAAACACTGGTGAATTTGCGGTGATTTGCTGTGGGCGATGGGGCGACCTAGAACCGCAAATCTTTTCATATGCATACCCTATTTATTCATAACGTGAGCTGAGTGACCGTATAATATTGCATAATTGAATAGAAAGGCAACACATGATGCAATAATGATCTTTTATTTTCCAAACGAACTGTCTGAATGGTCATCTTTGAAACATTGTTAGTCAGAAGTGATTGCCTTTCATTCTTTTTGGCTAATTAATGGCTTTACTTTCTTAAGAATAGCGCTTATACTGGGTTTTGTTAGTTTCTGGAACAAGATTATTTATCGTAATATTTCACGTATACTTATTTGGAGGTTAAAAAATGTCTACAACACAATTGCAAAAGGAAGAAACACGGAACGAGACGACTAACGAGGTTAAGCGCTTGAAAGAAGAGATCGCTAGTACTGGAAGTTGGTTAGTCAATAATATTAAGCGTTTAATGGCTGCAAAAGGATTAAATGAGGCAACACTGGCTAAAAGAACCTCTATTCCCCAACCTACTTTGCACAAAATTTTATCGGGCAAAACTGCCGATCCACGCGTATCCACCTTAAAGCTGATCTCAGAATTTTTCAATATTTCTTTGGATGCGATTATCTACACACCACCGCACGAACAATTTGATTTAGCCATTAATGGCGCTAGAAGACAAACCAAGCATATTCCTGTTATTTCATGGCAGCAATGTGTAGAAGCCAGTGAGTTCTTGGCCACATTGACGCCTAATAATTGGGAACATTGGCAAACAGCTACTGTCAAATCCGATCAAGTGGTTTCACTAATCACCAAAGCCAGTATGGAACCCAAATTCCCTAAAGGAACTTTATTACTGGTTGATTTGAATGCCAAACCCGTTGATGGTGATTTAGTGGTAGTACATTATCCTAACACCGATGAAACAACCCTGCGAAAACTATCTCTGGATGGTCCTATCAAGCGTTTAAATGCACTGAATAACGAACATGAAAGTGATATTTTAGACGACAAAATACGCGTTGCTGGTGTTGCCATACAAGCCATGGTTGTTTTTCACGATAACTAAGGCTATCTTTCTTTTAAAAACCTCAGTCGTTAAAAGCCGACTGGGGTTTTTTTGCGATGATTAATAACCTATTTTGTTTTATCTTAATTCCTTTTTCAGTCACTAATTTTTGGGTGATGTCATTAAAGATATATCGGTCTTTATCCCGATCAAACCCACTGATGGTAGGCGTGAATTCACACAGTTGTAATAATCCCTGTTCGGTATAATAAGTGTTCCAAAAACCATTGGTAATGGCTATTTTTTCAAAATGTTGTTGAAGGAGATCCCGTTTATAACGGTGCATGCGAGTATTATTATCCACGGATATGAGTTGCCCTCGCCAATTCCCTTCCATATCTTTTCCAAAGGCTTTTTTAAATTCTAATTTGTCTTCACAACCAATGGTTTCATTGATAAACCAGCCTCCAGGCGTTAATACACGGTATATTTCTTGGCTATCCCAGGTGGATAATATACAAGTAACCACATCAAAAGAATGGTCACTAAAAGGTAACTGCTTTGCTCTACCCGCGATAAGTGAGATATTATTTATCTTAGCGGCACTGATTTTATTCACGGCCAATGCTCTCATTACATGGCTCGGTTCCATGGCACTAATGTGGTGTACCTGCCCTGCCAAAGGTATTAACTTTCTAGCATCACCACAACCTATATCCAACATTCTAGTCTGAGCATTTGCCTTCGTTAAAATAACTTTAGCCAAATCCCAGGGGCGTGGCTCATCTGTGCCTCTGAGCAGATCGGAAGTGTAACCAGATAGATACAATTTAGTGTTCAACATTTTTATACACCCAGTGACTTTCCCTTGAGGATAAAGGGATTAAATGTGCAGAATGCTTATTTCGACAATTTTAGCCTGAATAGGTATTTAAGATTAACACAGTAAAAAATTTCATACAAACAAGATGGTATTTAAATACCTTATATAAACATATAGTGCTGAGGTAATGTCTAACCTGTAATCCCGCTGCCCTAAACAGAACAGCGGATTTCCAGGTTTACAGGGAGTGGGGCTCTTGTAAATCGATTTCAAATCTTCTTAATTAAACGTCCCTAAGAAATAAGACAGTTCCGTATAATTAACGTGTATGGCGCTATTGGGGACGTAGACATAAAGCATTCCTTTTTTGTCTCCCCCAATGCCTAAATCCAATACGCCTTCTTTATAAAACTCCATTTGCGCGGGACTATCCAGGCGTAATAAACCAGCGCTTTTTTTCTTTAAAAAAAGACTGTGGCGAGCAAGGCTGGTCTTTTTAAGACGCTTAAAAGTGCTTTGGTGAACTCGCAAAAGTTCATTCATTAAAAATGAAATTTGCTCTTTGAAGGTGTCACTGGTACAACCATTGGAACCCGCGAAAAATAAACCCGTGGGGTTTAATATCAGTTCGCGAATGCTAGCATCCATCATATAAGGCATTAAATCAGGGTATTTTTTGCAAGAGCTGCGGTAAAAAAGTTCACTGGTAGTCAATGAAGGACTATCCATAGCTTGCTCCAAAATAGTTTTGTACATACTGTAAGTTTTCTTACAATCCTTTATCCTTGCCAATCTTTATTTTTAAATACAAAACGAATCGTATAGGTAATGTTATAGAACAAAAGAATCACTGTCAATGTATTTTTGAGCTTTTTTATCATTATCTTTCTTGCAAAGTTCACTTATTAGACAAAAACGCCCCTTTTTAGCTGCGAAATCATAAATAGTTATGGTATGATAATCTAATGCAATACGATAAATTGAGCGAAACATTGAAACGGATCCTGTTCCACAAAAATATGCGGAGCAGTGATTTAGCGCGTGCGACGGGGATACCAAAACCAACCGCGCAGAGAATTGTTGCCGGTAACTGTGTAAACCCGCATTTAAGTTC
>CAMFJO010000135.1 GCA_945956945.1 uncultured Legionellales bacterium
AGCTAATTTGGGGGGTGGGGGTGTGCTTGATTCATCCGAAGGTGGTAAAGGACTAGCAGAATCAGGAGAATTTTGTGGGTTTTCCCCCGCGGTAATTAAATTTCTTAAATTTAATTGTAAAGTCCGTCTAGGCATTTGATTATTCCTTATCAACGCATCAGAATTTATGCGCGATGAAATTCTAATTGAATAATAACTGTAGCAGTTCTATTCTTAACCAGTCAATCTAGCTCCCCCCTCACCGCTTCAACCCTTGTTTTTGTTTATAAATTGCCTTATAATCGCACTTAACCAATGAAAGGTGAGCAAATTATGAACATACCTTTCTGTCTTAAAGAGAGGTATCACATGTCTGATTTTTCCCAGTTGGGGGTGGCTGAGCCTATCGCCATCGCCTTGCGTGAGCTAGGTTATGAAGTTCCCACACCCATACAAGCGCAAAGTATCCCTATTTTACTGGAAGGGCGCGATTTATTGGCCCAAGCACAAACGGGGACAGGCAAGACAGCCGCCTTTGCCTTACCCATATTAACGATGACGGATGTGAAGTCTACTTTACCGCAAGTCATCGTATTGGTGCCAACTCGCGAGTTGGCTATTCAAGTGGCCGAATCTTTTTACCATTATTCCAAACACCTGCCGCAATTTAAAGTATTGGCTATTTATGGCGGCCAAGCATTTTCACCGCAATTACGGGCCTTGCAACGTGGTGCTCAAGTGGTGGTGGGTACGCCGGGTCGGGTGATGGATCATTTACGTCGAGGTAGTTTGTCTTTAGAAGCTATAAAGACTGTGGTGCTGGATGAAGCCGATGAAATGCTCAATATGGGTTTTATTGAAGATATTGAATGGATCCTCGATCAAATCAAACAGGAACACCAAACGGCCTTATTTTCTGCGACCATGGCACCGAATATTCTTAAAATTGCCAAACGCTATTTAAATGATCCTGCACAGGTTGAAATCAAAGCAAAAACGCAGGATGCGGTGTTAATTCAGCAGCGCTTTTGTATTGTTCCTGCAAATCAAAAATTAGAGGCATTGGCTTTGTTTTTAGAGTTAGAACACAATGATGCAACCTTGATTTTTACGCGCACCAAGATTAGCTCTGCCGAAGTCGCACTAAAATTAGCGGCACGTGGTTTATCGGCTGCCGCTATCAATGGCGATATGCGTCAAGAAGAACGCGAAAGAGTGGTGCGCCAATTGAAAAATGGGGATTTGGATATTGTGGTGGCCACCGAAGTTGCTGCCAGAGGCTTGGATGTGGGTCGAGTGAGTTTGGTCATCAATTACGATATTCCCGAAGATCCCGATTCTTATGTCCATCGCATAGGCCGTACGGGTCGTGCCGGACGCGAAGGGGCTGCCTTATTATTTGTGACGCCGCGCGAAAGACGCATGCTTTCCCTCATTGAAAAAACTGTTAAACGTAAAATGGAAGAAGTTAAAATGCCACACTCTGCACAAATGCAAAAATTCCGCCAAGAAAGCTTTAAAAAGCAATTGGTAATGGTGATGTCGGAAGAAAACCTGGAAAATCATAGAGCCTTGGTCGAAACGCTTCTGGACGATTTGGATTGCGATGCCAAACAATTGGCCGCAGCTTTAGCGTTTATTGTACAAAGTAATCAACGTTCCAGCGCTCGTGCAGCGAGTAACCAGAAACCAGTACGAGCCGAGGAAGATGGCGGGCGCGATGAGTCGAGAGGACGCAAATTAACCCTTTCGGATAAGCCTAGAGGTGATAGAGGGCGACGATCGGAGGACAGTCACGGTAGAGGCCGCTCAGCGGGGCGTTCTGATGAGAGCCGTGCTAGAAGATCCAGTAGCCGCTTTGAAGAAAGCCCGGGTCGCGCAGAAAGTCGTGGTAGAAAGTCCAGTAGTTACTTTGAAGAAAGTCGTGATCGCGCAGAGAGTCGTGGTAGAAAGTCCAGCAGTTACTTTGAAGAAAGCCGTGGTCGCTCTGATGAGGGTCGTGGTAGAAAACCCAGTAGCCGCTTTGAGGAAAGAGCAAGTCGCTCTGAAGACAAACGCGGTAGATCAGCCAATAGAACGTCTGAAAATCGCGGTCGCGCGGCGAGTAGAATGACAGAGGAAGGCGGTCGCCGTGGTCGGGGAGAAGCCAGATCAACTGATAGAGAAGGTGGTTTAGCGACGCGTCGTGCAGCAAAGCCAGCGGCCCGCAAGCTGCGTGCACGGGATACGAGCAGTAGCAACGTGTCAGCACGTCCGCCACGAGCCGCGCCCCGTAGTAGAAAAAAAGACAAATAATTGTAACTACTCACTCATCTACGAGTACGGTAAAGGGGCGTGTAGTTACCAATAATCGAATATAAAAAGAGACGCGGATTATCGCGTCTCTTGGTTTTTGCATTTAAACGACTTCAATCGTGCGTTTTGGGGCTAAAATTTCTAACTTAGCCATATCGGTTATCAACGCTAAGCACTGTTCTAAACCTTCCTTTATTTGTGTTAAATGTGCATCTACCCGTTCATCCTCCATGCCATCAAAAACATAATCGCGCATGAGGCTAATCAAGCGTGTTAATTCCGGGATCCTTGCGATCAATTCAGCAAGCTGATCGCGGGAATGACATTTTTTAAGTAAAATGCATACGTCTAAGCTATTCCGCTGTAATAAACCTAATAAGGGTTGATAAGAATGGCTCGATGTGGTTAGCATGGTTAATTGCTTGCTAATGCGCTCTATCGCCCAGCAAGTGTCTTGCAGTTCCGAGATAAGGCGTAGATGGGTCATAGTATGCTCTCCTGCATAATGTTAATATTGGAGCATAGAGCGAGCCTTCGGCAATCAACAGGCTTTTTCCATGCCATTTAGAGTAGGAGCCCTGAATTTGGGCTTTCACTAGGGTCACTATTCACCACTTCATAGACCCAGGTGATAAATAGTTAGCCAATGCTTTGCAGTGCTTTACCTTGTTTTGCTTTTTCTCATTATGGTTTAATTAAACCAGACATAAGAGGAAAATGCAATATGATCGATCAGACGGATTGACTAGATTTCCATTCTAGGGGTATTAATATGTATAAATTAAATCCAATTGTGGTGTATACAGGATCTTAAAAGAGAGGTAGTTAAAAATGACAACTTTCAACATTATTGCCCATGCACAAGCACTCACGCCTGCTTTGCTGCAGAAGCTTAAGGGTTTAAAAAACACACTGGCACTCGATGGCATGGCGACTGACTGCTTGCATCACAACATTATTCCTGATTTTGTCTGTGGCGATTTTGATTCGATTGCACCACAAACGTTGGAAACATTGCAACAATTAGGCTGTCAACTCAAGCATTACCCTGATCAAAATTATTCGGATCTGGAGAAGGGTATTTTTTGGTGCGATGACATGGGCGCTTCATCTATCCGTATTTTTAATGCTTTAGGTGGCTTAAGGCCGGATCACACGATATTGAATTACCGGATCTTGAAAAAACATTATAAGCCGGCAAGAACCATGGTTTTAGAGGAGGAAGCCGCAACTTTACAGTATATTACCAATCAAAGGGTGTCCATCACCGGCAAGACAGGGGCTTTAGCCAGCATCATGGCGTACCCCCAGTGCTGGATTAGCTCTAAAGGTTTAGGCTATGACATGCAAGATTATGAATTAAGCTTCGCTAAAGCTGAAAGTTGTTCTAACCACTTGGCTGAACCAGAGGCGATCATCTCTGTGAAGGGAGATGCTTTATTCGTATTAAGCAATGAGATTTCGGCGCTTACTTTTTTATCTTGATTTTAAGTGCGTGAATTTTACGTGGCAATAAATCCCCTAGTGCCTGATACACAAGCTTGTGACATTCGACTAAAGACAAGGTAACAAAATGTGTGCTCGAAATGATAATGGTAAAATGGCCCTGTTCACTGTCTGCTGCCAGATGCCCCTGGTGTGCGGCAGAATCGTCCAATACTTCCAGAGAAGAAGGCTGCAAAGCCGCAATTAAACGTTTTCTAATTTCTTGTACGGTGTCTGTATGGTTCATAGCTTTTTACCTTTAGCGTCTGAGGTATCAATGAATCTGGCAATATAGAGACCCTGGCCCAATAAAAACAATAGGGTTAAGCCGATAATCCCAAATAATTTAAAATCAACCCAAGTATTGGTTGAGAAATGATAGGCTACGTATAGATTTAATCCCCCGAGTAAGAGGAAAAAAACTATCCAGATATAGTTTAAGCG
>CAMFJO010000136.1 GCA_945956945.1 uncultured Legionellales bacterium
TTCTTAGGCGAGAAATATCCCTTAAGCAATACACTCGATATTCAATCGATGATTAGCTATTTACAGCGCGCACATACCGCTTTACAGCAAACTTACCTGCAACAAATTACAGCAGTACCTGCAGTACCTATTGAATCCTATATGTTTGAACACAGCGATGCTGTAGAGCAAAAAAATGTTAAAGCAATGTCTATTGAATCCCATATGTTTGCACTCAAAGGCGCTTTAGAACAAAAAAACATTCATGTGGCGTCACCACCACACTTACCCCTACGGGGAGTGCTTAAGCCCCCCTCAGATGTTCCATTTTGCTCACCTGCCTTAACACCTGCCGCCACCGAAAACACTACAACGCCCACAACCGCTCAACTGTCTGCAGTGAAAAATGCCTTAGAACAAAAGAATTTTCAAGTAGGTTCACTGCCACAAACAGACTCCTCCACCCCACCGACTATACGCTCAAGTTATCAATTTTATTCACCTGTCCCCATTCCTTTCGCCACAGAAAATATAAGACTCGTTACAGCCATTCAACCATTAAAGGAAGATCCAAGGCCTATGAGCCCAACGCTCAGAAAATAGCCACCGAATAGAAAGAATGCTTCGTGGATATTTAGAAAAAAGATTCATTGGGGCTAGTTAAAACAATCGGTCGATTTTATTTGGCTTTATCACACTCTATCTCAGCTTATTCTCAAATGCTTAAAATTTAGCTGCTTACTCTTTTTTTTTATCTTAAAAACCTGTATTATTCTCTCATCTATAGTATATTTTAGGATGGATAAACCTTGGCTGAAGTTATTGTTGTTACCTCTGGTAAAGGAGGGGTAGGAAAAACTACCAGTAGTGCGGCGCTGGGAACCGGATTGGCACTAAAAGGTTATAAGACCGTGGTCGTTGATTTTGACGTTGGTTTACGCAATTTGGATCTCATTATGGGTTGCGAACGCCGTGTTGTTTATGATTTAGTCAATGTAGTTAAAGAAGAAGCCAGTTTAAATCAAGCTTTAATTAAAGACAAACGCTTGGAGAATTTATTTGTATTGCCCGCTTCACAAACCCGTGATAAAGATGCATTGGATAAAGATGGCGTTGCGCGCGTCATCGAAGAATTAAAAACAGCTAATTTTGACTATATCATTTGTGACTCCCCCGCTGGTATCGAAAAGGGCGCACTTATGGCCCTTTATTTTGCAGACAGAGCGATCGTGGTAACCAATCCAGAAGTTTCTTCGGTACGCGATTCCGATCGTATTCTGGGAATTTTAGCCAGCAAATCCAAACGCGCCGAAGAAAAATTGGATCCTATCCGCGAACATTTATTGGTCACACGTTATGCTCCCAACCGCGTAGAACGTGGTGACATGCTCGCCTTAAGCGACATAGAAGAATTATTGGCTATTCCTTTATTGGGTGTTATTCCCGAATCTCCTGCTGTATTACGGGCTTCTAACTCAGGTGTCCCGGTTACTTTTGACCAGGAAAGCGATGCTGGTCAAGCTTATTTAGATGCTGTAGACCGTTTCTTGGGTCACAAAATCCCCTTACGATTTGTCAATACTAAAAAACGCACATTATTACAACGTTTGTTTAAAAGCAAAGATAAAGAAGGGGTTGGTGCATGAGTTGGATAGATCTGTTTAGGAAAAGCAAACGTAATACCGCTGCCACGGCCAAGGAACGTTTGCAAATTATTATTTCTCATGAACGCACACGTCAGTCACAACCCGATCTAATCAGTGCCATGCAAACTGAAATTTTGAATATTATTGCTAAATATTTAGATATTCCGCATGAGAAGATTAACGAGCAAGTGAAGGTAGATGTGGAACGCAGAGGCGAACATTCTGTATTGGAATTGAATATCACTCTGCCTGAATCGATTTCCTAAGAAATCACTCATTATAATTATAAATATCGATAGGCCATGCGAAGGAGCACCACCCTAAAATAAGAGTTGCAAGATAATTGCAAAAATAAAGCGTAAGGAGACATAATGAGTTCAGAAAAACTAGATCAATTATTTGCCGAAGAATTAGCCTTGTATTCTGATTTGGAGAAACTCATTGCTGAATACATTCAACCTCTGCAATCGAATACTCTAAATCTAGGTTCTGATTTATTCGCCCTAAAACCTAACTTGCTCAACAAGCTGCAACAAAAGCAGCAAGAAATAACAAAGATCCACCAAAAACAGATAGAAGATATGCGTCTATTCTGTCAAGATACCATTTTTGAAAAGAATCATCCCTTATTTTTTAAATTCGTATCTCAGTGTCTGGATTTTTCAAATTTACCGCCTCATTCTGATGTCCAATATCTATGTTATTTATCCATTTATAAGCTTCTGTCTACGGCGCCAGGAACAGCCCTTATCTCCCATTTGTACCATCGTTTAGCAATTATAGCGCAAAAAATTAAGCTGTATCCGACTACAGATGAGAGTATGAATGTCAAAGAAAAAGAATTTGAACTGTACCATCCTGATATCCACCACTATACTTCTTTGTATGCCTCTGCGGGTAAGCAATCTAATTTGTTACCACAACCTGGTTTTATTTTATTTGGGCATGAGCTCATCCACTTATTACACCATTTATTGAATCTTGCCTTTAAACCTAAAGAATCGCTACGGTATTTTGAGTTTGATTCAAGCAACCCAAAATGTTGGCTTTATACCCATTTTTTCAGCGAACCTGAACGTTTTGCACAACCCTATGAGTACATCACTATCGAAGGTAGAAACGATCTTTTAAACGGTCTATGTGAAAACCGCCTTCGTACGGCCTATAACTTATCTTCAAGAGAAAGCCATAGAGCTATTAAAATTAGGAAAAACGATGTCAGGCTACAACAATATTTTTTCTTGACACAAAAATTATCTAAAAATGAACCATTGTCCTTTTGGGAGACAGAAGCATTACGCTTTTCTAAGACAGATGGAACGCTTCCTTCATTCTTGCAAAGCCCTAAAAATAAAACAAAGATAGCACAACCCTCTGTTGAGGATGTGGAGAATTCAAGCGCTTGTTCATTTTGTTCTATTTTATAATGCAGAAATTAACCCTCACTGGAGTGAGGGTCTTAAGACTAAAGGCATGTGATGAGGATCACATGACCATACATCCACCATTGGGGATAGGTGTAACCGTGGCATCCGGCTCTTTGTTATTAACCGGCGATAAAGATTCAGCTGTAGTTAGGAATAGTGATAATAACTTTATTTTATCCTCAAGAACACGGGTTTCATCTATCAGTCGATTTTGTTCATGCTTAGGAAGTGTTAAATATTCTCTAGACGTGATCTTAAATCGTGAGTCCAGATATTTCTCACGAGCAGCCTCAATTGATTCCTTTATTATACTAGCATAATGAGTACAAGCCTCTTCTGCCTCCTCAAGGGTCATAGAAGAAGTATAAAGGCTGCTAAGTTGATTTGAAAATTCTTTACATAGATTTTCTTCAACCTGTTTTTCATCTTCCCAATCAAATCCATGCTTTTTTCCCGAAACAAAGTCAGCAAATACTTTATTAACACCTTCTCTATATCTCGCTGCATAATCACCAATAAGCCTATTTGCAGCATCATGATGTCCCTCGCGCGACAATACAATAAATTGTTCCACTGGGTGGGGATAATTGTTTTTAATTGCTTGAACAGGATCTTTAAAATAACTAGACATTTTTTACCTCGGCTTTACTGTTATTATAACTCTATGAAAATCCTATCGTTTTAAGGAGATTCAAGATTTTCTAGTCCATTATATTATAATATCATTAAGAAATTATTAACCGCCAAACCTATCTGCGAAAAAAAACCCATAATTATTTAAAGATTAAAAAACAAAGACTTATATATCTAAAACACCGCCATAATCGCTTAATAAATTCTTAAGATTATTATGGTAAAATACCGCCTAATAATTAAATAAAGCGAAGGTAATTAAAATGTCTGCAAATACACTAGAAATTGGTGGGATCGCCTATGGAAAAATAAATCTGGGTGGCCAAGATTATTATCAAGAAAAAGAGCCCCTGGGAAAGGGTGCTTTTAGTGAAGTTTATACTCTTTATCCCGCTAAAGAAGATGGTTCTATAGACAGAGATAACCCACAAGCGCTTAAAGTCTTTAAAAAAGTGCGAGGAAAAGCTTGGAGACAAACAGGTCGCGAAGTACTCCAAGAAGCACAAGATCT